>NZ_BAAAMU010000020.1:0-127623 GCF_039529435.1 Nonomuraea maheshkhaliensis | reverse complement strand
AATCATGCACTGGCTTTTAACACACTGTTGAGTTCTCAAGAAACGGACGCGTACATCCGCACCGAAACCACACTCTCGCGGCTCCCGCTCGGAGGCGTTCACTCCGTTTTGTTCTTTCGTTGTGTCTTAATTCTTTCAGCCGTTCAAGTCCCTGTCAAATTGACCGGACTCGCTCGACCTGCGGGAATTAAGCGCCGCCCCCTTTCGGAGACAACCCCTCTAACTTACCAGCCGTTCGGCCGTTCTGCGAATCGATCTCCAGACCGGCGCGCCAGAAGGGTTTGCCGACAAGCGGGACACAACACACCAAAGTCACCTGAGTGAGAGAGGAGGGTTGCGCCGCACCGCGTCGGCTCCTAAAGATTAGCAGCGCTTCCGAGCCCTCGTGCCGCTTCGCCGTCTTCTCCGGCAACAGAACGATCACGACCGAACATAGACTCCCCACGTGAGCAGCAACACGCCGCCAGTGGCGAAGAAGGTTCCCACGAAGCGCATCCATCACGGCGACACCGTCATCGACGAGTACGCCTGGCTGAGCAACAAGGAAGATCCCGACACGACCGCCTATCTGGAGGCGGAGAACGATTTCCTCCAACAGCAGACCGCTCACCTCTCCGATCTCCAGGAGCAGGTGTTCCAGGAGATCAAGGGCCGCACCCAGGAGACCGACCTGTCGGTGCCCAGCCGCAAGGGCGCGTGGTGGTACTTCACGCGCACCGAGGAGGGCAAGCAGTACGCGGTCTCCTGCCGGGTCCCGGCCGACAGCGACGCACCCCCGGAGATCACCCCGGGCGAGCGGCTCGACCGCGAGCAGGTGATCCTCGACGGCAACGAGCTGGCCGGCGACAGCCCGTTCTTCTCGGTCGGCGCCAGCTCCGTCAGCCCCGACGGCACGATGCTGGCCTTCTCGACCGACTACAAGGGCGACGAGCGCTTCACGCTCAGGTTCAAGAATCTGACGACCGGCGAGGTGCTCCCCGACGAGATCACCGACATCTTCTACGGCGGCGCCTGGTCGGCCGACGGATCGACGTTCTTCTACACGCGGGTGGACGACGCCTGGCGTCCCTTCCAGGTCTACCGGCACGCGCTCGGCACGCAGGAGGACGTGCTCGTCTACGAGGAGTCCGACGAGCGCTACTGGGTCGGCATCGGGCTGACGCGCAGCGAGAAGTACCTGGTGCTCGGCGCGGGCAGCAAGATCACCAGCGAGGTGCGGATCCTCGACGCGAACGACCCCGCGGGCGAGTTCAGGGTGGTCCGCCCGCGGACGACCGGCGTCGAGTACGGCGTCGAGCACGCGGGCGACTTCTTCTACGTGCTGCACAACGAGAACGCCGAGAACTTCGAGCTGGCCACGGCCCCGCTCGACGACCCCGGCACCTGGACGCCGCTCATCCCGCACGGGGAGGACACCAGGCTCCTGGAAATCGACGCGTTCTCCGACCACGCCGTGGTGCACCTGCGCCGCGACGGCCTGACCGGGCTGCGGGTGCTCCCGTACGGCTCGGCCGGCGGCACCTGGCGCGAGCGGGTCGAGGCGTCGGAGCGGAACGCGTACGAGATCGACTTTCCCGAGCCGCTCTACGACGTCGGCCCGGCCGGCAACCCGGAGTTCACGACCAGGCGGCTGCGGCTGGCCTACACGAGCATGGTCACCCCGCCCAGCGTGTACGACTACGAGCTCGACAGCCACGAGCTGATCCTGCTCAAGCAGCGCCCGGTGCTCGGCGGCTACGACCCGGGTGACTACGAGCAGTTCCGCGAGTGGGCCACGGCCGGCGACGGCACGAAGATCCCGGTCTCGATCGTCAAGCGCAAGGACGCGGCCAAGCCCGCCCCGACCCTGCTGTACGGGTACGGCAGCTACGAGACCTCGATCGACCCCGGCTTCTCGGTGCCGAGGCTGTCGCTGCTCGACCGCGGGTTCGTCTTCGCCATCGCGCACGTGCGCGGTGGCGGTGAGATGGGCCGGCGCTGGTACGAGGAGGGCAAGCTCACCAGGAAGCGCAACACGTTCACCGACTTCGTGGACGTGGCCAGGCACATGAAGGCGTCGGGCTGGAGCGAGCGGATCATCGCGCGGGGCGGTTCGGCGGGCGGCCTGCTGATGGGCGCGGTGACGAACCTGGCTCCCGAGCTGTTCGCGGGCGTGGTGGCCGAGGTGCCGTTCGTGGACGCGCTGAACACGATCCTCGACCCGTCGCTGCCGCTCACCGTCATCGAATGGGACGAGTGGGGCGATCCGCTGCACAACCCGGACGTGTACGCGTACATGAAGAGCTATTCGCCCTATGAGAACGTAGACGGCGGGCCGTACCCGCCGATCCTGGCGATCACGAGCCTGAACGACACGCGCGTGCTGTACCACGAGCCGGCCAAGTGGATCGCCCGGCTGCGGGCGTCCGCGAGCGGCGGGCCGTTCCTGCTGAAGACGGAGATGGGCGCCGGCCACGGCGGGCGCAGCGGGCGTTACGACGCCTGGCGGGAAGAGGCGTTCGCGCTGTCGTGGATCATCGAAAGGGGCACAGCATGACCTACCAGGCCGACGAGGGGCGTTATGAGCGCCAGCCGTACAACCGCAGCGGGCGCAGCGGGCTGAAGTTGCCCGCGGTCTCGCTGGGGTTGTGGCACAACTTCGGCGACAACCGGCCGATCGAGAACTCGCGGGCGATCCTGCGCCGCGCGTTCGACCTCGGCGTCACGCACTTCGACCTGGCGAACAACTACGGCGTGCCGTACGGCTCGGCGGAGCGGAACTTCGGCCGGATCTTCAGCGAGGACTTCGCCCCATACCGGGACGAGCTGATCATCTCGACCAAGGCGGGCTTCGACATGTGGCCGGGCCCGTACGGCGAGTGGGGTTCGCGCAAATACGTGCTGGCCAGCCTGGACCAGTCGCTGGGGCGCATGGGCCTGGACTACGTGGACATCTTCTACAGCCACCGTCCCGACCCGGAGACGCCGCTGGAGGAGACCATGGGGGCGCTCGACCGGGCCGTGCGCTCGGGCAAGGCGCTGTACGCCGGCATCTCCAACTACTCGGCCGAGCAGACCGCGCAGGCCGCGCGGATCATGCGCGAGCTGGGCACGCCGCTGCTCATCCACCAGCCGTCCTACTCGATGATCAACCGGTGGATCGAGGACGGGCTGCTGGACGCGGTCGAGGAGGCGGGCATGGGCTGCATCGCGTTCTCGCCGCTGGCGCAGGGGCTGCTGACCGACCGTTACCTCGACGGCGTTCCCACCGACTCGCGTGCGGCGACCAGCAGGTTCCTGAACGCCGAGCAGATCGACGTGCAGCTGGCGCGCGACCTCAACGAGATCGCGAAGACCCGGGGTCAGACGCTGGCGCAGATGGCGCTGTCGTGGGTGCTGCGGGACTCGCGGGTGACGAGCGTGCTGATCGGGGCGAGCAGCGTCAAGCAGCTTGAGGACAACGTGGCGTGCGTGGACGGCCCGGCCTTCACGCAGGACGAGCTCCAGGCCATCGACAAGCTCACCGGCTCGGCGTGAGCACGCCTCACAGGGCTTCGTGCCGCTGGAGGTAGGTGAAGGAGGCCCAGCCGGGCAGGACCGGGAGCCAGAACGTGAGCAACCGGTACAGCAGCACGGCCGAGGTCGCCAGCTCCTTGGGCACCCCGGCCAGCACCAGGCCGCCCACGAGCGCCAGTTCGACCGCGCCCAGACCACCCGGTGTGGGCGCGGCCGAGCCGATCGCGTTGGCCGTGAGGAAGACGACCGCCACGGCGGTGAAGCTGATCTCGTGGCCGAAGGCGGCGATGCAGGCGTGCAGGCACAGCACGAACATCAGGGTGATCATGAGCGTGCCGACGCACGCCTCGACCATCTTGCGCGGCGACTGCAGCACGTCGAGCAGCCGGGGCAGCACGTTGGAGAACAGCTTGCTCATCCGCGTGGTCAGCAGCCGGCGCAGCGGCGGGATGCCGAGCACCGCCACCACCAGTACGGCGACCGCCAGCATGACCAGGACGAGGCCACGTGACGGCGTGAACGAGGTCGCGGTGGTGGAGCCGGTGATGTAGGCGAACAGGGCCAGCAGCGAGATGTGGAAGACGAGCATGATGAGCTGCGAGGCCCCCACGCTGGCCACCGCGCTGGCCGGTGGGACGCCCCGTTTCTGCAGGTAGCGCGTGTTGATCGCGACGCCGCCGACGGCGGCGGGCGCGACCAGCTTGACGAACGACGACGCGAACTGCACGAGCACCGTGCGCCAGAGCGGCAGGGGCTCGGGGACGAATCCGCGCAGCATGAGCGCGGCGGCCACGAAGCTGGCGAACGAGGCCACCAGGGCGAGGCCCGACCAGGCCCAGTTGGCCGTGGTGACGACGTGGTAGACGTCGACCTGGCTGAACTGGGAGAGCACGATGTAGGCGGCGATGGCGCTGGCGATGATCGTGATCAGGGTGCGCGGGCGGAAGCGTTCGAGGCGGACTTCCTCGACCTTGCTCTGCGGCTTGAGCGCGACGATGTGCTCGCGGATGGCGGGCAGGACGTTCTTCGCCTTCGACAGCGCCGAGCGGGTCTCCCTGGTCAGCGCGATCTGCTGGAGCAGCGGCATGGCGGCGGCCAGCGCGTCGGGGCCCATGACGGCGGCCGCGGCGCGTACGGAGCGCTCGGGGCCGACGCGCAGCGCCAGGTAGGTGAGCAACTGGGCGACGTCGAGGCGCAGGAGCAGGTCTCCGGCGGCGACCTCGCCGCTGCGGGCGTCGGTGAGCACCACCCGGCCCGCCCGGTCGACGTGGATGCTGTCGCCGGTGAGGCGGCGGTGGGCCAGGCGCTGGATCTGCAGCAGCTCGACCTGCTCCCAGATCTGGGCGAGCAGGTCGTCGTCGATCTCCTCGTCGGGGACCTCGTCGAGCGGGCGCGTGTCGATGTGCTCGTAGGCGAGCAGCGCGGCCTCGGTGCCGATCTCGCTGGTGCCGAGCAGGCGGGGGGTGCTGGCGCCGGCCGCCTGGGCCGCGTACGCCATGAGCGCCTCGCGTTCGAGCTCGGCCCGCAGCGACCTGATCGCCCGCCGCCTGGTCTCGGAGTTGAGCCGGAAGCGGCGCCACAGCCGGTAGGGGAGGCCGGCCACCTGCCGGTCGCGGTCGAGCACGGTGACGTCGAGGCTGGAGCCGTCGCGCAGGCCGATGGCGTAGCGGCGGCTGCCCTGGTGGTCGTCCTCGATGCGGCGGGCGGAGATGGGCGAGAACGACAGCTTGCGCAGCGCGGCGACCACGGCGCTGCCGGCCGGTCTGGTGTTGGGGCTGCCGACGCCGTAGAGGGTGGCGTAGCCGATGGCCATGCCCACGAGGACGGTGACGATGGCGCTGGGGATGGTGATCTGGCGGCCGGAGAAGAAGGCCAGGATGTAGAGGGCGATCGTGGTCCACATCAGCATGCGCCAGGTGGGGCGGCGGGAGATGCGGACGGCGGTGGCGTACGCGACGATCGAGGTGAGCAGCGTGTTGAGCGGCTCCATCTCGCGCCCGCCGGTGAGCAGGACGCGCAGGTCGTTGGCGTTGCCCCCGACGAGCCACTGACCGAGCAGGAACGAGCCGGCCATGCCGACGATGGCGGCGATCAGCCCTTCGGCCACGCGCAGCCCGTCGCGGTGGAAGACCCGCTCGACCGCGAAGGCGGCGGGCACGATGAGGACGGCGGCGCCGCCGAGGAAGGCGGCGATCCTGCTGAGCAGCGGGACGAGCTCGGCGCCCTCCTTGACGTCGGCCTCCAGCCCGATCAGCGTCTGCTTGGCGACCAGGGCGAGCAGGACGACGGCGGCGAGCACGAGGATCGTGGCGATGAAGCGCAGCAGGTCGGAGGGCCGGCGCAGGCGCTGGGGCAGCAGCGGCTCGACGACGTAGACGTCGCTGACGCCGTTGACGTCGTCGTGGTCGGGGCGCGCTTCAGCCACGGCGGGATCCTCCCCCGAGAGGTCCTCCGTGTTGTCTCGTTCCCTGATATCGGCCACCGAGAGAGATTCTGCCCCTTCCCGTGCCGGACCGTACGATCTCCGCCCCCCAGTGTCGTCGATCGTGCTCCAGTCGTCGCACGGGGCAGGCTACACGCTGGAGTTCCCACCCTTCACCTCCGATTTCCCGGCGCACCGAGGGGACGTAGGCTGTTCCTCATGTCGGGCGAATTGAGGGTTTTGGGGGCATGTCCACTGGACTGTCCGGATACCTGCTCCTGGGTGGTCACCGTGGAGGACGGCGCCGCGGTGAAGCTGCGCGGCAATCCCGACCAGCCCTACACCAGGGGCGCGCTGTGCGTGAAGGTCAACCGATACCTGGAGCACACCAGGGCGGACGACCGCATCCTCTACCCCATGCGCCGCGTCGGGCCGAAGGGCTCGGGTCGGTTCGAGCGGATCACGTGGGACGAGGCGCTCGACGAGATCTCCGTACGGCTGCGCGGCATCGTCGAGGAGCACGGCGGCGAGGCGATCTGGCCGTATCTGGGCACCGGCTCGCTGGGCTACCTGCAAGGGTGCGAGGGCGTGGCGGGACGGCGGTTCTGGAACATGCTCGGCGCCTCCAAGCACTGGCTCAACATCTGCTCGGCGGCCGGCAACAGCGGCCTGCGCCGGACGAACGGCACCGCGGGCGGCATGGACCCGGAGAACTTCGCGCTGTCGAAGCTCATCCTGCTCTGGGGCACCAACACCCTGACGACTGGGCACCACCTGTGGAAGTTCGTCCAGGACGCGCGGGCCAACGGCGCCCATGTCGTCGCCATCGACCCGATCCGCACCAGGACCGCGGACCAGGCCGACGAGCATCTCGCGATCAGGCCGGGCACGGACGGGGCGCTCGCGCTCGGGCTGCTCAACGTCGTGCTGGCCGAGAACGCGCAGGACGAGGAGTACCTGGCCGAGCACACCGAGGGCTGGGACGACTTCCGCGAGGAGATCCTGAGCTATCCGGTCGAGCGGGTGGCCGAGATCACGGGGATCCCGGCCGCGGCCGTCCACAGGCTGGGGATGAGGCTCGCCCACACCCGCCCGACCGCACTGCGCGCCACGCACGGCCTCCAGCGCCACGCCGGCGGCGGCGCGGCGCTGCGCACGATCGCCGCCATCCCCGGCGTCACCGGCGACTGGCGCCATCCCGGCGGCGGCATGGCCTTCTCCACCAGCGACCACGTGCGCCTCAACGTCGACCGGCGCGACGACCTGCTGGCCGAGCCCGTACGCACGCTGGTGATGACCAAGCTGGCCTCCCAGCTGGAGTCGGTGAAGTGCCTGTGGGTGTACGCGGCCAACCCGGCCGGCTCCTCCCCCGACGCCAACGCCATCAGGCGCGGCCTGGCCCGCGAGGACCTGTTCACGGTGGTCATGGAGCACTTCCCGACCGACACCGTGGACTACGCCGACATCGTGCTGCCCGCGACCATGCAGACCGAGCACCACGACCTGCACGCCGGGTACGGCCACATGTACCTGCTCTGGAACGAGCAGGCCGTGCCGCCCCCGGGCGAATGCCTGTCCACGACGGAGACTTTCCGGCGGCTGGCGGCGCACATGGGGATGACCGAGCCGTCGCTGTTCGACTCGGACCTGGAACTGGCCGAGCAGCTGCTGAACAGCGGGCATCCATCGCTTGAGGGCATCACCCTGGACAGGCTGCGCAAGGAGGGCTGGATGCGGATGAGCTACCCGCGGCCCTTCACACCGTTCGCCGAGGGCTTCCCGACGCCGTCGGGGCGGCTGCGCTTCCCGCCCCGGGGGAAGGCGTACGTGCCGTCGCACACAGCCGCCGCGGCGGGCGACTCGCCGTACCCGCTGACGCTGATCACGCCGGCCTCGCACACGTTCCTGAACACGACCTTCGGCAACAACCCCGAGCTGCGCCGCCGGGCCAAGGACCCCGTGGTGCTGGTCAACCCGGCCGACGCGGCGGCGCGTGGGCTGGTGGACGGCCGGCGCGTGCGGGTGCACAACGACGGCGGCGAGTTCCTGGCGGACGTGCAGGTCAGCGACCGGGTAGCGGCCGGGGTGGTGGCCTCGCGGAAGGGACACTGGCCCAAGCTCAGCCCCGGCGGTGCCAACCCCAACGCGGTCGTGGCCGAGCGGGACGCCGACATGGGCAGGGGCCCGGCCTTCCACGACAACCTGGTGGAGATCACCCCAGTGTGAGCTTGTATCCCTCGTGGGAGGCGGTGAAGCCGAGCGAGTCGTAGAAGCGGTGCGCGCCCGTACGTGACTTGTCGGAGGTGAGCTGCACCATCGCGCAGCCGCGCGCCCGCGCCCTGCCGATCGCCCACGTGATCATCTCGCGGCCGAGCCCCTGCCCCCGGGTGGAGGCGGCGACCCTGACGGCCTCGATCTGGCACCGCTCGGCGCCCAGCCTGGACAGCCCGGCCAGGTAGGTGAGCTGCATCGTGCCCACCACCTTGCCGTCCCGCTCGGCCACGATCAGCTCGTCGTAGGGGTTGGCGTCGATCCGGTCGAACGCGGCGAGATACCGCTCGTCGTTCGGGTCGCCCTCGCGCGCGGCGCCGAGACGGTCGTCGGCCAGCATCGCCACGATGGCGGGCACGTCCTGCCTGCGGGCCTGACGGAAGACGAGGGACAGCACGTAGTGGGACTCCATCACCGCGGGGTTGGACGGCAGGGCCATCACCTGGCCGCTGGGGGTGAAGCCCTTGCGGGCGTAGAGGGCTCGTGCGGCGTGGTTCCCGTCCACGGCCCACAGGCCGATCCGCCCGGCCCCCGTGCTCCTGGCCCACTCCACGGCCTGGTCCACGAGCCGGGAGCCCACGCCCGCGCCTCTGGCCTCGGGGGCGACCCACATGGACACCAGGTGTGCGCTCTGCTCCTCCAGCAGCACGCACACCAGCCCGACGTCCTGGCCGGCGCGGGTGGCCACCCACCAGCGCGACTCGGGGTTCGTCAGCCGTTCCGCCCACGTCTCGGGGTCGAAGGCGATCTCGCGGTCGTACGAGGAGCCGAACGCGTCCGGCGAGTCGCGCAGCGCGCGCAGCCGCAGCTCACGCAGCCGGGGCCCTTCGCCGGGGCCGAGCCGCACCATGTCGATTTCCTGCATGCCCGAAATCATGTCAGGGACAGCTCAGGGTCTGTCCCCGATGCCCCCAGGGGGGACAAAAGGCAGCATTGCTGACATGAACGAAATCAGTCGACGCGATGAGATATCGCTCTCTGGCGCAGCGCTGCGTGGCGCTCCATGGACGGCCGCCGCGATCGGCGGCGGGGTCACGGCCGCGGCCGGCTTCGGTGTGAGCCTGTTCACCGACGGCGGCGACCTGGTGTGGGCGCTGGGGCTGGGCATCAGCCTGTTCGCCCTGATCGCCGCCATCGGCGCGGTGTCCAAGCCGGACGTGGGCGACCGGGTCACCCGGCAGGCCCGGCTCTGGTCGCTCAAGCATCCGTGGCGGTTCTCGCTCCTGCCCGCCGGCATCGTGGCCGTGCTCGACTACCCGGTGCAGCTCGTCCTGGACGGCGAGGGGGTCTTCGGCTCGGCCTGGGACGCCGCGTGGCACGGCGCGCTCGTCTACCTGATCTCCGCCGTCCTGACGCTCACGATGCAGGGACGGGCGCGATCGAGCCGGTGAGCTCGGGCACTCGGCCGGCGGCGCCCGACCGTCGAGCCGGTGAGCTCAGGTGCTCAGCCGGCGACGGCCTCCCGCTCCGCCTGGCTCCTGCAGACGCAGAACTCGTTGCCCTCGGGGTCGAGCATGGTGACCCAGCCGGTGCCGTCCGGCTGACGCCGGTCGTCGAAGACGGTCGCGCCCAGCTCGATCAGCCGCTCGACCTCCTGGTCACGAGTCCTGCCCTCGGTCCCGTTGACGTCGAGGTGCAGCCGGTTCTTGACCGTCTTGCCCTCGGGGACGCGGATGAACAGCAGGAACGGGTCGCGCTCGGTCCGCAGCATGACCTCGTCGTGGCCGGGCTCGTCGTCCTCGCCCAGGGGCAGTCCGGTGGCCTTGCTCCACCACGTGGCGATCTCGTACGGGTTGTGCGCGTCGATGGTGACGGCATGAATTTCGATCACGCCGCCACCCAACCCGACACCACCGAAGACGTCAAGCCAGTGTTCGCAGGCCGATGACCCCGGCCAGGATCAGGGCGATCGAGACGAGCCGGGGCCACGAGACCTCGTCGCCCATGGCGATCATGCCCAGGATCGCGGTGCCCGCCGCGCCGACGCCGGTCCACACCGCGTAGGCGGTGCCGACCTCCAGCGTCCTGAGCGCGTACGAGAGCAGGCCGAAGCTGAGCACGGCGGTGAGCAGGAACGACAGCGTCCACCACAGATGGGTGAAGCCGCCGCTGAGCTTGAGCGACAGGGCCATGGCGACCTCGAAGACGCCGGCCAGCACCAGGATGATCCACGCCATGATGACGAACTCCCTCGGAGACGAGACTGACTCGGTGCGTCGTCTTCGCATTCCGGGTACGGCGCGTCTCGTCCGGGAGCCGTAGCGGCTCATCTACGCCAACGGCGCCCGCGCGGGGGTCATTCCCACCAGATGGTGACCCAGCGGTCGCGCGGCACCGGCCACATGCCGAGCTCGGCCGCCGTCTGCCCCACCTCCTCGGTCCTGGAGGGGTCGAGGCAGACCCTTCTGACCGCGCTCGCTGCCAGCTCGTCAAGTGAGCTGAAACGTTCCAGCGGAGCCTCTCTCTCCTCCACCCGCACCGGGAACCCCAGCGCGGCGGCGAGCGCCACGCAGTCTTCCGCGATGGGACGTACGGGCCGGTCGACGCCGTGGAAGTGTTGCCAGAGCGGCGTCATCCAGCTCATGGGATGGCGGTGCGGCAGCTCAAGCACCACCCGCCCGTGGGTGCGCGCGTCGAGCGCGCGCAGGAAGCCGGCCAGGTCGGGCACGTTGTAGACCACGTGCGCGGCCACCGTCACGTCGGCGGTCGGCACCTGGTCGGCGACGTCGGGCCAGCGGCCGCGAATCGTCGTGACCGGCACGCCCAGCTTCTCCGCCCTGACGGAAAGCCCCTCCAGCATGGAGGCGGAGGTGTCGACCGCGTAGAGGTGGCCGATGCGCTCGTGCAGCGGCAGCGAGGCGGCGCCGGGCCCGGAACCCACGTCGAGCAGGGTGCCCTTGTCGGGCAGTGCCTCGGCCAGGCGCGTCATGGTGGGGCCGTCGTCGGGCTCGGCCAGCGCCCTGTCGGTACGGGTGCCGAACCTCTCGGGCGAATGGCTCCACGGATCCACCGGAGCCTTGGCCAGGATCTCCTCCGGAATCGCCCACGATTCGAGTCGCTCTCGCCACCTGGCGGCGAGTTCTTCGGCGTCCATGGAGACGAGCATGCCATGCATGGCGCGGGTTACCCGCGGGTAGCATTTCAGAGTAAGGTTACCCGCCAGTACAGATGTCTCGGTTCAAGGAGATCGACGCCCATGGGCCACTACAAGAGCAACCTGCGTGACCTGGAATTCAACCTCTTCGAGGTCTTCGGGAGAAGCGAGATCCTCGGCACGGGGCCGTTCGCGGAAGTGGACGAGGACGTCGCCCGCAGCGTGCTGGACGAGGCGAACCGCCTGGCCACCGGCGTGCTGGCCGACTCCTTCGAGGAGGGCGACCGGAACCCGCCCGTGTTCGACCCGGCGACCGGCTCCGTGACCCTTCCGCCCGGCTTCAAGAAGTCGTACAAGGCGCTGATCGACGGCGGCTGGGCGCACCAGGACCTGCCCGCCGACCTGGGCGGTCCCGGCATTCCGCGCACGCTCGCCTGGGCCACCGCCGAGATGGTGCTGGGCGCCAACCCCGCGCTCTACATGTACGCGGCCGGCCCCAACTTCGCCTACACCCTGTGGCAGGTGGGCACGCCCGAGCAGAAGCGCTTCGCCGAATTGGCCATCGAGCGCAACTGGGGCGCCACCATGGTCCTCACCGAGCCGGACGCCGGCTCCGACGTGGGCGCCGGGCGCGCGAAGGCGGTGCGGCAGCCCGACGGCACCTGGCACATCGAGGGCGTCAAGCGCTTCATCACCAGCGGCGAGCAGGACCTGACGGAGAACATCTTCCACCTCGTGCTGGCCCGCCCCGAGGGCCACGGCCCCGGCACCAAGGGCCTGTCGATGTTCCTGGTGCCGAAGTACCACGTGGACCTGGAGACCGGCGAGCTGGGCGAGCGCAACGGCGTCTACGTCACCAACGTCGAGAAGAAGATGGGACTGAAGGTCTCCACGACCTGCGAGCTCACCTTCGGCGACAAGCACCCGGCCGTCGGCTGGCTGGTCGGGGAGGTGCACGAGGGCATCAAGCAGATGTTCATGGTGATCGAGCACGCCCGCATGATGGTCGGCACCAAGGCCATCGCCACGCTGTCCACCGGCTACCTGAACGCCCTGGAGTACGCCAAGGCCCGCGTGCAGGGCGCCGACCTGGCCAAGATGGCCGACAAGAGCGCGCCCAGGGTGACCATCACCCACCACCCGGACGTGCGGCGCGAGCTCATGCTGCAGAAGGCGTACGCGGAGGGCATGCGCGCCCTGGTGCTCTACACGGCCACGTACCAGGACACCCTGCTCATCGACCCCGGCGACCGGCGCGCCCACGCGATGAACGACCTGCTGCTGCCCATCGTCAAGGGCATGGGCTCCGAGCGGTCGTACGAGCTGCTCTCCCGCTCGCTGCAGACCCTGGGCGGCTCCGGCTATCTGCAGGACTACCCGATCGAGCAGTACATCCGCGACGCCAGGATCGACTCCCTGTACGAGGGCACGACCGCGATCCAGGGCCAGGACCTGTTCTTCAGGAAGATCCTGCGCAACCAGGGCGCGGCGGTGGGCGCGCTGCTGGCCGAGATCAACGAGTTCGCCGGCTCCGACGCGGGCAACGGCCGGCTCAAGGAGGAGCGCAAGCTGCTCCTTGAGGCCGCCGGCGAGGTCAAGGCGATGGGCGACACCATGGCGGGCTGGGCGCTCGGCTCGCTGGACAAGCCCGAGGAGATCTACAAGGTCGGCCTGAACACCACCCGGCTGCTGCTCGCGCTGGGCGACCTGATCATCGGCTGGCTGCTGCTGCGCCAGGCCGAGGTGGCCCTGGCCAAGCTGGCCGAGGGCGAGGACGCCTTCTACCTGGGCAAGGTGGCCGCCGCCTCCTTCTTCGCCAAGACCGTGCTGCCCAGGCTGGCCGCCGAGCGGCGCGTGCTCGGCTCCACCGGGCTGGAGCTCATGGAGCTGCCGGAAGAGGCCTTCTAGGCCCTTTCGCCGAGGAACGCCCGCCTTCGCGCGGGCGTTCCGTCGTCGTGCGGGCGTTCCGTCGTCGTGCGGGCGTTCCGTCGTCGTGCGGGCGTTCCGTCGCGCGGGCGTTCCGTCGCGCGGGCGTTCCGTCGCGCGGGCGTTCCGTCGTGCGGGCGTTCCGTCGTGCGGGCGTTCTGTCGTCGGGGACACAGCCGGGCGGCGCGCCGGGCGAGTAAGTTCCCCGGCATGAGCTCATCCCCGCACGACGACCACCATCCGGCCGCCCTGCCGCCACCGCGGGTCGAAGAGGTGTCGGACGGCGTGTTCGCCTACGTCCAGCCCGACGGCAGCTGGTGGATCAACAACACCGGGTTCCTGGCCGGGCGGCGCGGCGTCGTCGTCATCGACGCCTGCTCCACCGAGCGCCGCACCCGGGCCTTTCGCGAGGCGATCGGCAAGGTCAGCGACCGGCCGATCACCACGCTGGTCAACACCCACCACCACGGCGACCACACGTTCGGCAACTGGCTCTTCCCCGAGGCCACGATCGTCGGGCACGAGGGCGTGCGTGAGCAGATCATCGCCGACGGCATGCCCGCCTACCGCGCCGCGTGGTCGCCCGAGGTGGAGTGGGGCAAGCTCGAACTCGCGCCGCCGTTCCTCACCTTCACCGACCGGATCACCCTCCACTCCGACGACCTGCGCTGCGAGGTCAGGCACCTGGGGCACGCCGCCCACACCACCAACGACTCCTACGTGTGGATCCCCGAGCGGCGGCTGCTGTTCTCGGGCGACCTGGTCTTCAACGGCGGGACGCCGTTCGTGCTCATGGGCTCGGTCGCCGGGGCGCTCCAGGCGCTCGAACAGCTCAGAGAGCTGGGGGCCGAGACGGTCGTGCCCGGTCACGGCGAAGTGTGCGGGCCGGAGGCGTACGAGCCTGTGGAGCGTTATCTGCGTTTCGTCCAGGAGACGGCTCGGCGCGGCAAGCAGGCGGGCCTGACGCCGCTGGAGGCGGCCAGGGAGACCGACCTGGGCGAATGGGCGGGGCTGCTCGACGCCGAGCGGATCGTGGGCAACCTGCACCGCGCCTACGCCGAACTCGACGGCCAGCCCTTGGGCGCCCCGATCGACGTGGTCACGGCCGTGCTCGACATGATCACCTACAACGGCGGGCAGCCACTGTCGTGTCTCGCCTGACGAGTGACGGGTGTGATCGGCTACAGCCGGGTATGACCGTGGCTGTACTCGCCGTTTGCCTGGAGGTCGTCATGGGTGTCGGGGTCAGCATCTTCTTCCTCACGCTTGGCGCCATCCTGAAATTCGCCATCGAGCCCGACGTGTTCGGTGAGAGCGTCCACATGGACATCATCGGCATCATCTTCATGATCGTCGGCGGCGTGGGCGTGGTGCTGAGCATCGTGCTGGCCCCTCGTCGGGGCCAGACGTCCGACGGCAGGCTGATGCACCGCGAGAACAACCCGCCGGACCTCTGACGGTTTCCTCGCGGCCGGTCAGCGCCTCATCACAGGCTCAGCTGTACCGCCGCGCGCCTGGCCACGATCGGCTTGATGTGCTCGGCGATCACGGCCTGGTGGCCGGGGTCGTCGCGGTAGACGAGGTAGTCGTCGACGCTGTCGAAGTCCGCCACCACGGCGAAGTCCCAGGTGTCCTGGTTGACGCCCGCGTCGGCGCCGACCGTGTAGGAGCGCAGCTGGGGGATCTGGCCGGGCAGTTTGCGCAGCTCGGTGACCACCCTGGCCTTCTGCTCGTCGGTCGCTTCCTCGGTCCAGGTGAACAGCACGATGTGGCGAATCATGAAAGCCACTTTAGCCATGTATCAAATGCCGGCCTCGGCCGCTCTGACGTGATCGGGGTGCGGGCGTCCCCACCGTACGGCGATCGCCGGGAGAGGGGTCCTCCCGGCGGTCGCCGTACCGGTTCCACAGCGGTCCCATAGGGGTCTGCGAGCGTTCAGCTCCAGGCGAGCATGCGGACGGGGTCCTCCAGCATCGCGCCGACGTCGCGCAGGAAGTTCGAGCCCAGCTCGCCGTCCACGATCCGGTGGTCGAACGAGAGCGACAGGGTCGCCACCTTGCGCACCGCCAGCGCGCCGTCCACCACCCACGGCATGTCCCTGATCTGCCCGACGGCGAGGATGGCCGATTCGCCGGGGTTGAGGATCGGGGTGCCGCCGTCGACGCCGAACACGCCGACGTTGGAGATGGTGAAGGTGCCGCCGGTTACCTCCGACGGCTGCATGCGGCCCGCCCTGGCCGTCTCCGCCAACTGGTTCAGCGCCCTGGCCAGGTCGGGGAGCGACAGCTCGTGGGCGTTCTTGACGTTGGGCACCACCAGGCCGCGCGGGGTGGCGGCGGCGATGCCCAGGTTGACGTAGTGCTTGATCACGATCTCCTGGGCCTCCTCGTCCCAGGAGGAGTTGATCATCGGGTGGCGCCGCGCCGCCGTGAGCACGGCCCTGGCCACCAGGAGCAGCGGGGAGACCTTGACCTCGGCGAACTCCTCCATGGTGCGCAGCCGCCGGACGGCCTCCATGGTGAGCGTCATGTCCACCTGAAGGAACTCGGTGACGTGGGGCGCGGTGAAGGCGCTGGAGACCATGGCGCGGGCGGTCGCCTTGCGTACGCCCTTGACGGGGATGCGCTCCTCGCGCTCCTTCTGGGCCGGCGCTCGGACCGGCGCGGTCACCGGCTCCTCGGCCCTGGCCGCCGCCTGGATGTCGTCCCTGGTGATCGAGCCCTGCGGGCCCGTGCCGGTGATGGCGGTCAGGTCGACGCCCAGGTCCTTGGCGAGCTTGCGTACCGGAGGCTTGGCCAGGACCGCCACCCGGGCGGGGGTCCCGGCCGGTGCCGCCTGAGGGGCGGGCTGGGGCGGTGGGGTGTCCAGCTCCACCCTGGACGGGTTGGCGACCGGGTTGGCGGGGATGCCCTTGCGCGGGCGGCGCTTGGTGGTGCCGGTCTTGACGCCGTAGCCGACCAGGACCGCCTGGCGCTCCTCCTTGGGGGCGGGGCTGCCGTGGGCGCCCGGCTCGACCGCGCCCTCGGCGGGCGGCCTCGGCACCAGGTCGTCGGCCAGCGCCTCGGCCTTGCTCCTGGCCGCGCTCCTGGCCGCGGCTCCCGCACCCGTGCCGGCGGTGGCCTCGTCGCCGGGCTCCGAGGTGTCCACGGCGATGATCGGGGCGCCGACGTCGACCGTCTCGCCCTCGTTCACCAGGAGAGCCGCCACCACGCCGTCATACGGGCTCGGCAGCTCGACGGCCATCTTGGCGGTCTCGATCTCCACCAAGGTCTGCTTGACCTTGACGGTGTCGCCGGGCTTGACGTGCCAGCGGAGGATCTCAGCCTCCGTCAGCCCCTCGCCGACGTCGGGCAGCTTGAACTCGCGTCGCATCGCCGAACCCCCTCAGTACCCGAAGACCCGGTCGACGGCGTCGAGCACCCGGTCCAGGTCGGGCAGGTAGTGCTCTTCGAGCTTCGACGGGGGGTAGGGGGTGGAGAAGCCGCCGACCCGCAGCACGGGTGACTCCAGGTGGTAGAAGCACTCCTCGGTGATCCGCGCCGCCAGCTCGGCCCCGAGGCCGCTGTTGACCGGCGCCTCGTGGACCACCACGACCCGCCCCGTCCGGCGTACGGACTCCATGATCACCGGCTCGTCGAGCGGGTTGAGCGAGCGCAGGTCGATGACCTCCAGCGAGCGCCCGTCGTCCTCGGCCGCCGTGGCGGCCTCCAGGCAGGTCTTGACCATGGGCCCGTACGCCAGCAGCGTGACGTCGGCGCCCGGCCGCACCACCTTGGCCGCGTGCAGCGGCGTCCACCAGTCGGTGGAGGTGGTGTCGATGTCGGCCTTCTCCCAGTAGCGGCGCTTGGGCTCGAAGAACACCACCGGGTCGTCGCTGCGGACGGCCTGCTGGATCATGGTGTAGGCGTCGGCCGGGTTGGAGCAGGCGACGACGCGCAGGCCCGCGGTGTGGGTGAAGTACGCCTCGGGCGACTCGCTGTGGTGCTCGACCGCGCCGATGCCGCCGCCGCAGGGGATGCGGACGACGACGGGCAGCTTGATCGCGCCGAGCGAGCGCATCGGCATCTTGGCCAGCTGGGTGATGATCTGGTCGGCCGCGGGGAAGACGAACCCGTCGAACTGGATCTCGCACACCGGCCGGTAGCCGCGCAGCGCCAGCCCGATCGCGGTGCCGATGATGCCCGACTCGGCCAGCGGTGTGTCGATCACGCGGTCCTCGCCGAAATCCTTCTGCAGGCCGTCGGTGACCCGGAAGACGCCGCCCAGCTTGCCGACGTCCTCGCCCATGATGAGGACCTTGGGGTCGTCCTCCATGGCCTTGCGCATGCCCTCGTTGAGCGCCTTGGACAGACTCAGGATCGTCACGACGCCTCCTTCGCGACCGCCGCCACGGCAGGCCGGTACGACTCAGTCACGGAACCCCTCCAAGTACGCGGCGAACTGGGCGCGCTCCCGGTCGATCAGGGAGTGGGGCTCGCGGTAGACGTGGTCGAAGATGTCGAGCGGCTCGGGGTCGGGCATGGCCAGGCAGCGCCTGCGCAGGTCGGCCCCGAGCTGGTCGGCCTCGGCGTCGACGGAGTCGAAGAACGCCTGGTCGGCCAGCTCGTTCTTGAACAGGTAGGACTTGACCCGCTCGATCGGGTCCTTCAGCTTCCACGCCTCCAGCTCGCTGGCCACCCGGTAGCGGGTGGGGTCGTCGGTCGTGGTGTGGGCGCCCATCCGGTACGTGAACGCCTCGATGAGCGTCGGGCCCTGCCCCGTACGGGCGGCTTCGAGCGCCTTGCGCGTCACGGCCAGGCAGGCGAACACGTCGTTGCCGTCGACCCTGATGCCGGGGAAGCCGAAGCCCGAGGCCCGGCGGTAGAGCGGGATGCGGGTCTGCTTCTCCAGCGGCTCGGAGATGGCCCACTGGTTGTTCTGGCAGAAGAACACGATGGGCGCGTTGAACACGCTGGCCCAGATGAACGACTCGTTGACGTCGCCCTGCGAGGTGGCGCCGTCGCCGAAGTAGACGATCGTGGCGGCGCTGGCGTCGTCGCGCTGGATGCCCATGGCGTAGCCGACCGCGTGCAGGGTCTGGCTGCCGATCACGATCGTGTACAGGTGGAAGTTGTGCTCCTCTGGGTCCCACCCGCCGTGGTTGACCCCCCTGAACAGCCCCAGCAGCTTCACCGGGTCCACGTCGCGGCACCAGGCGACGCCGTGCTCGCGGTAGGTGGGGAAGGCCATGTCGGAGTCGGTCAGGGCGCGGCCCGAGCCGATCTGGGCGGCCTCCTGGCCGAGCAGCGAGGCCCAGATGCCCAGCTCGCCCTGGCGCTGCAGCGCCACGGCCTCCAGGTCGATGCGCCGGACGAGCGTCAGGTCGCGGTAGAGCGACTGGACCTCCTCCGCGCTCAGGTCGATGTCGTAGTCGGGGTGCTCGACCCGCTCGCCCTCGGGGGTGAGCAGCTGGACGAGCTCCGGAGGTGCTTCAGCACCACGAGAGGCGTCGGTTGTCATGCCACTCCTGCTGGTCGGGGCTGGTGTCGATGGGGTTGCCACCTTAGGCCAGCCTTTTTCGCGGCGAACCGCTAGGTGGTGGTTCGCCCGCTGTTGGGGCCATCGTGGCAGACGTCACAGCCCTGTGCGCAAGCCCCATGTCCTCCCCGTTCCCGTTGTGTCGGCAGCCACACGCGCCGGTAGGCTGTGCTTCCCATCCACCCACCGCTCCCAGGAGGAACGCAGTGGCCCGCGTCATCGTGGACGTCATGTTGAAGCCCGAGATCCTCGACCCGCAGGGCCAGGCGATCGCCAGAGCGCTGCCGAGGCTCGGTTTCTCCGGCGTCTCCGCAGTGCGCCAGGGCAAGCGTTTCGAGGTCGAGATCGAGGGCGCGGCCGACGAGGCGGCGCTCGCGGAGGTGCGCAAGATGGCCGAGACACTGCTGGCCAACACGGTGATCGAGGACTACGCCGTCAGGGTCGAAGACTGAGCCGGAGGCCGGGAAGGCACTTTTGGCGCCGGATTTCCCCCGCGGCGGTTAAAGCCGGGTTCGGCCGTGCCACAATGCCACGGGCTTGCCAACAGTAAATAACAACAACGTGATTTTGCGGTTAGCCCCGTTTTCTCAGGGAAACCTACTCCAGGTGACATTCCGGAGCCCGGAGGAGTCCGGTGGATATTGAGTTCTCGTTGGCCCTGCCTCGGGATGCGATCGGCATACCGATGGTCAGGCGGGTGCTAGGCGACGCCATGCGTTCACTCAACGTGAGTGAGACGTGCATCGCCGACATGCTGCTCGCCGTCTCCGAGGCGTGTTCCAACGCGGTCCGGCACGGAGGGCCGGCCAACCGCTACGAGGTGACGGCCGCGATCGGCTCGGACCACTGCGACGTACGCGTGGCCGACAACGGCTCCGGCGTGCCGTCGATGCCGCGTCAGTTCCCTCCTCCCGACACTGAAAACGGCCGCGGCCTGCTGATCATGCGCTCCGTGGTCGACGAGATCTCCTTCGGCATCACGCCGGGGCGTGGCACGACCGTCCATCTGCGCAAGCTGCTCGACAGGGACGAAGAGGCGCAAGCCCGTCCGCGTGAACTGGCCGCGGTCTGACCTGCGTGTCCGCTCGTGGCTGAGCCGATGCGGACCATGGGGAAGCACCCGATAACCTGGTGACACCGCCGTCCACCCCGATCGGGCGGTGGCGCGCGCATTCCTCTGGAGGGGACGACTGTCATGAGCGCTGCCCGTGTGGGCGTTGTCACGTTTCCCGGCACTCTCGACGACCAGGACGCAGCCAGAGCCGTGCGCCTCGTCGGCGCGCAGGCGGTTCCGCTGTGGCACGCCGACCACGACCTCAAGGGAGTCGACGCCGTCTTCCTGCCCGGTGGCTTCTCCTACGGCGACTATCTGCGCTGCGGGGCCATCTCGCGTTTCGCGCCGCTCATGGAGGAGCTCGTCCCGGCCGCGAAGGCGGGGCTGCCGGTGATCGGCACGTGCAACGGATTCCAGATCCTGTGCGAGGCGCATCTGCTGCCCGGCGCGCTGACCCGTAACGCCTCGCTGCACTACGTCTGCCGCGACCAGCGGGTCAGGGTCGAGCAGACCGCGACCGCCTGGACCAACTCGTTCGAGCCCGGCCAGGAGATCGTGCTGCCGGTCAAGCACGGCGAGGGCCGCTACGTGGCCTCCGAGGAGACGCTCGCCGCGCTGGAGGCCGGCGGTCACGTGGTCTTCCGCTACGCGGGCGGCAACCCCAACGGCTCGCTCAACGACATCGCCGGCATCCGTAACGAGGCGGGCAACGTGGTCGGGCTCATGCCGCACCCGGAGCACGCGGTCGAAGAGCTGGTCGGGGCGCCGAGCACCGACGGTCTGGGCTTCTTCACCTCCATCCTGAAGAATCTGGTGAACACGTGAGCGAGGGAACCGGCAGGCACATGGCCGACAGCGTGAAGCGAGCCGCGCAGACTCCCGAAGAGCCGATGCCCTTCGCCGAGCTGGGGATGAAGTCCGAGGAGTACGACCGGGTCAAGGAGATCCTGGGTCGCCGTCCCACCGGCTCCGAGCTGGCCATCTACAGCGTCATGTGGTCCGAGCACTGCTCGTACAAGTCCTCCAAGGTGCATCTGCGGCAGTTCGCCACCAAGGCGCCCGCGTCCGAGGCGCTGCTGGTGGGCATGGGGGAAAACGCCGGCGTGGTCGACATCGGCGACGGCTGGGCGGCCACGTTCAAGATCGAGTCGCACAACCACCCCTCCTACGTGGAGCCGCACCAGGGCGCGGCCACCGGCGTCGGCGGGATCGTGCGCGACATCATGTCGATGGGCGCGCGCCCGATCGCCGTCATGGACGCGCTGCGCTTCGGCGCCGCCGACGCGGTCGACACCCGCAGGGTGCTGCCCGGCGTGGTCGAGGGCATCAGCAGCTACGGCAACTGCCTGGGCCTGCCCAACATCGGCGGCGAGGTCGTCTTCGACCCGTGCTACCTCGGCAACCCGCTGGTCAACGCCCTGTGCGTGGGCCTGCTGCGAAAAGACCAGATCAAGCTGGCCACCGCGCCCGGGCCGGGCAACAAGGTCGTGCTGTTCGGCGCCTCCACCGGCCCCGACGGCATCGGCGGCGCCTCGGTGCTGGCCAGCGCCACGTTCGAGGACGAGTCGCAGGCCAAGCGGCCGGCCGTGCAGGTGGGCGACCCGTTCATGGAGAAGCTGCTCATCGAGTGCTGCCTTGAGCTCTACGCCGCCGACGTCGTCGTGGGCATCCAGGACCTCGGCGCGGCCGGCGTCTCCTGCGCCACCACCGAGCTGGCCGCCAAGGGCACCGGCGGCATGACCGTCGACCTCAACCTGGTCCCGCTCCGCGACCCCTCGCTCAGGCCCGAGGAGATCCTCATGAGCGAGTCGCAGGAGCGGATGATGGCCGTGGTCCGGCCTGACGACATCCCCGCGTTCATGGCGATCTGCAAGCGATGGGACGTGCCCGCCGCCGTCATCGGCGAGGTCACCGACACCGGCCGCCTGGTCATGACCTGGGACGGCGAGGTCATCGTGGACATCCCGCCGGGCACCGCGGCCGACGAGGGCCCGGTCTACGAGCGGCCCTTCCACGAGCCCGCCGGGCAGGCCGCGCTCAACGCCGACACCCCCGACCGGCTGGAGCGGCCCGCCGACCTGCGCGAGACGCTGCTCAAGCTGCTCGGCTCGCCCAACCTGGCCTCCAAGGAGTGGGTGACCGACCAGTACGACCGCTATGTCCGCTCCAACACCGTGCTGGCGCAGCCGGCCGACGCGGGCATGGTGCGCATCTCCGAGGTCATGGCGGGCGCCGAGCCGACGACCCGGGGCATCGCCCTGGCCACCGACGGCAACGGGCGTTACGCCAAGCTCGACCCCTACGCGGGGGCGCAGCTCGCGCTCGCCGAGGCGTACCGCAACGTGGCCGTCACCGGTGCCAATCCGCTGGCCGTCACCAACTGCCTCAACTTCGGCTCCCCCGAGGACCCCGAGGTCATGTGGCAGTTCGCCGAGGCCACGCGCGGTCTCGCCGACGCCTGCCGGGCCCTGGGCGTGCCGGTGACCGGCGGAAACGTCTCCTTCTACAACCAGACGGGCTCCACGGCGATCCACCCGACGCCGGTCGTGGGCGTGCTCGGCGTGATCGACGACGTGGCCGCGCGAGTGCCGACGGGGTTCGTCGCCGACGGGCTGCGGGTCGTGCTGCTGGGCGACACCCGCGACGAGTTCGGCGGCTCCGAGTGGGCTCACGTCGCCCACCGCCACCTGGGCGGGCTGCCGCCCAGGGCCGACCTGGAGGCGGAGAAGGCGCTGGCCACCGTGCTGGTCGAGGCCGCTCGGCGCGGGCTGCTCGCGGGCTCCCACGACCTGTCGGACGGCGGGCTGGCCGTCGCGCTGGCCGAGTCGTGCCTGGCGCGGGGCGTCGGGGCGACGGTGGAGCTGACCGGAGACGCCTTCACCGACCTGTTCAGCGAGTCGGCGTCGCGGGCGCTCGTCGCCGTGCGGCCCGAGGCGTACGCCGAGTTCGCCTCGCTGTGCGGGCGGCACGACGTGCCCTGCTACGGGCTCGGGATGACCGGTGGGAGCTCGCTGGTGGTCGAGGGCGCGTTCGAGGTCCCCGTGGCGGAGCTGCGGGAGACGCACACGGCGGCGCTGCCGGCGCTGTTCGGCTGAGGTTTCTTTTCGGCGCCGGTCTTTCAGGGCCTGTCTTTCAGGGCCGGTACGGAGGTCCGTACCGGCCCTGTCACCCACGACCGCAATCCCGCACGTGCCGGTGACCGCCTGACGGGCGTCGCGCGCATATGCCGGCGTCCGTCCGACGGTCACCACTTGTCCGTGCCTGCCACCGTCCGACGGCCACCACCCACAGCACCTTTGGGTGCTGGCCTGTGTCCGGCGGGCGGCACGTGCACGTGCGGGCCCCTTCCCTCTGGTCGTGGGGTGCATGGGCGGCTTTCGCCGTGGTCGTTACTTCTTCTCCAGGCAGACGGCGTAGACCGTGCCGCCGCCGCTGCCTCCGTTGCCGCCGCTCGACTGCTGCGACGGGCCCTCCGCGGTCTTGAAGTCGGCCTTGGTGATGGCGACCGACCAACCACCGTTCGTCGGCATGCTGCTGGTCACCTGGTAGCGCGAGTCCACCTGGAAGCCGCCGCCGGTCACGGCGTCGCCCTTCTTGCAGCTCGCCGTGCCGGAGTTGCCGTTGAACCGGTCGCTGACGACGTAGGTGGTGTAGGCCGCGCCGCCGCCGGGCTCGCCCTTCGGGCCCTGGGGTCCCTGCGGGCCACGCTGGCCGGTGTCGCCCTTGGGTCCCTCCGGCCCGCGGTCGCCCTTCGGGCCCGCGGTGCCGGGCTTGCCCGGCTCGCCCTGTGCGCCCGGCTTGCCCGGCTCGCCCTGTGCGCCCTGGTCACCCTTGGGGCCCTGGTCACCCTTGGGGCCTTGTTCGCCCTTCGGTCCCTGCTCGCCCTGCGGCCCCTGAGGCCCTTGAGGGCCGGCCACGCCCTGCTTGCCCTGCGGCCCGGGCCGGCCGTGCTGGCCCCGGTCGCCCTTGAGGCCCTGCGGCCCCTGCGGGCCCTGAGGACCTTCGGGGCCCGCGGGGCCCTGGCTGCCCGTCTGGCCGGTCGTGGACGTGCCGCCCCCGCCGATGAGCACGCGTACCTCGGTCTTCCTGCACTTGGCCGTGGCGTTGACGATGCGGACGTAGCGCGACTTCCTGTGCACGCACGCGACGACCGTGCCGGCCGTAGCACCCGAGGCGGCGGCGGAGACGGCGGACGAGGCGGTGGCGACGCCGCCGGTGGCGAGGAGCGAGGCGGCGAGCGCCCCCACGGTGGCGAGCGTGAGCGTACGCCCGCGGTGGACCTGGCTAGGCACGATTCCCCTCCAGAGGGTTCGGTGATGCTCATGGGATGCATGAGATTCACGCTTCAAACGTTCCAAAGGGTGACACTGACTACGTAACGCATTGATCACAAAACAGAGGGTTACTGGCGTTGTTGACGATTTGTCGGTGCCTAGGGTGAGTAAAACGACGCAGTCCCGACAGCGAGCGAGCGTGGATAATCGATGCGTGCCAACCCCCGCTCCCGCGTCCTATCTCCCGCCCGCCACCCAGCCCGTGCGCGGCGTGGTGTGGGGAATCCACCTCGTCGTGCCCATGCTCGGGCTCTGGCTCCTGCTCGCCCAGCCCCACCTCAACGTCCCCTGGCAGCACAACGCCAGCCACTTCTGGATGATCATCCTGGTGGCCGGGGTCAACGTCGTGCTCGGCGTCCTCATCAGCGAGTCCTCGCGCCGGCGGCAGGACGCGCGGCTGTTCCTGGTCTCCATGGTCTTCCTGACCAGCGCCGGGTTCTTCTTCCTGCACGGGCTGTCCACCCCGAAGGTGATCCTCGACACCGGCTCCGTCGGGTTCGACATCGGCCAGCAGGTGGGGCTGTCGATCGCGGCGCTGTTCGCGTTCGCCTCCGCGCTGCCGCTCGGCGAGCAGCAGGCCAAGGCGGTGCTGGGCGCGCAACACTTCGTGCGCGCCGCGCTCGTCGGCATCATGGTGCTCTGGGGCGTGACCTCGCTGGTGCCCGGCCTGACCTCGCTCAGCGAGCCGCCTCTTGAGTCGCCGATGACCTGGCTGGCGTGGGCGTCGGTGCCGGGGCTGTTGCTGTACGCGGCGGCCAGCGTGATGATGTTCCTGCTCCACCGGCGGCGGCCTTCGGCGATGCTGATCAGCCTGATCACCGCCTACGCGCTGCTGGCCGAGTCGATGGTCGCGGGCATGTCCCAGCTCAACTGGCACCTGTCCTGGTGGGAATGGCACATCCTGCTCGTCTTCGCCTTCGTCTTCGTGGCCTACAGCTCCTACCTGCAGTTCAGGAGGGAGGGGTCGAGCGCGGGGCTGTTCGACTCGGTGGCGCTGTCGGCGACCGTGCGGCGCATCCAGCGCGACTACGACAAGGCGCTGGAGGAGATGGTCGAGCACGTACGCAGGGGGGAGCCGCTGGCCGCGACCCGGCTGTCGGGCAAGTTCCGGCTCAACGAGGGCCAGGCGGCGGTGCTCGACCGGGCGGGCGAGGCGCTGGCCAACGAGCGGGCGCTGTCGGAGCGGCTGGCCGCGCTGGTGTCGGTGAGCGCCCAGACCAAGGTCGGGCTGCCGGAGGAGCAGTTGCTGACCTCGTCGCTCGAACGGGTGCGGCAGGCGTACGGTGATGTCAAGATCGCGCTGGTGGCCGACGGCCGCACCCAGATCGGCTCGCGCGACTACCAGTTCGCCGACGGCAACCCGATCAGGCGTGACCAGCTGCTGGCCTTCCCGCTGACCGTCAAGGGCAACCTCGCGGGCGTGCTGGAGGTGCCGATCGGGCGGACCAACCAGGACGAGGCGCTCGCCGCCACGCTGGCCGGCCAGTTGTCCATCTCACTGGAGAACGCCCGCCTCTACCAGGAGCTGCACACGCTCTTCCACCAGTACATGTCGCCCGACGTGGCCCACGCGCTGCTGGCCGACCCGCGGCAGGCGGCGCTGGGCGGCGAGGTGAAGGAGCTGACCGCGCTCTTCGCCGACCTCAAGGGCTTCACCACGTTCTCGGAGAAGGTCACGCCCGGCGAGATCGTCGAGATGCTCAACCGCTACCACACGGCCGCGGTGCCGTGCATCCTCGACAACGGCGGCACGATCGTGCAGTTCGTCGGCGACGCGCTGCTGGCCCTGTTCAACGCGCCGGCCACGCAGGCGGGGCACGCGCGGTCGGCCTGCAAGGCCGCGCTCGCGATGCAGCGGGCCGCGTCCGAGATCGCCGAGGAGATGGCGTGGAAGCGGGAGGACGACATCGAGTGGCCGACGTTCCGGGTGGGTGTCAACACCGGTCCCGCGCTCGTCGGCAACATCGGCAGCCCGGAGCTGCGCGGCTTCAACGCGATGGGCGACTGCGTCAACGTGGCCGCCAGGCTCCAGGGCGTGGCCGAGCCCGGCACGGTCGTGATCGGCGAGACGACACTGCGGCAACTGGGCGATGACATCACGGTGACACCGCTGGGAAGACTCAGCCTCAAGGGCAAGGAAGAGCTCGTCACGGCCTATGTTCTGACCGAAATGACATAGAACGGTGATAGCCGTACCGACATAATCAGGCGCATGGATCCAGAGCCCGGTGAGTTTCTTTCCATGCTGACCCCGGAAGAGGTCGAGGCCCTGCGCTCGGCCGGCCGGCCGAGGCGCTGGGATCGGGGTACCACCATCATGACCGAGGGCGACACGTCCGACTGGGTGCTCCTGCTGATGGAGGGCCGGGTCAAGTGCTCCTCCCACACCAGCGGCGGCACCGAGGTCGTGCTGGCCGTACGCGGTCCCGGCGCGCTGCTGGGCGAGCTCTCCGCCATCGACGGATCCCCCCGCTCGACCACGGTGACCGCGCTTGAGCCGATCTCCGGCATCGTGGTGCGCGACTTCTCCACGTTCCTGGAGTCCCACGGGCGCGTGGCGGTGCTGCTGATGAAGCTGGTCAGCGGGCGACTGCGCGACGCCGACAGGAAGCGGATCGAGTACGGCGCGTTCGACACCACGGGCCGGGTCGCCACGCGACTGCTTGAGCTGGCCGAGCGCTACGGCGAGAAGACCAACAGCGGTGTGCGCGTCGCGCTGCCCCTGTCGCAGGACGAGCTGGCCGGCTGGACCGGCGCCTCCCGCGAGGCCGTCAGCAAGGCGCTGCGCACGCTGCGCGACCGGGGCCTGATCGAGACCGGCAGGCGGCGCGTGGTGATCCACGACCTTGAGGGGTTGCGCAAGCGAGCCAGGTGACCCCTGGTACAAATCGGACGTACGTCGTACGTCATAGTGGAGGGCATGCCCGCCGTCACCCCCCAGGACGACACCCGACTGCGTTACGCCTGGCGCGTGTGCGCGGTCACCAGCCTGGGCATCGTCCTCATCGGCGTGGCCGGCAGCACGCTCAACGTGGCCCTGCCGACGGTCGTGCGGCACTTCGAGGCCAGCGCGCTGGAGTCCACCTGGATCCTGCTGGCGTTCCTGCTGGTCAACACCGCGAGCCTGGTGTTCTTCGGCCGCGTGGCGGACCTGCTCGGCCGGCGTGAGGTCTATCTGACGGGGTTCGCCCTGTTCACGCTCGCCTCGCTGCTGGCGGGGCTGTCGCCGGACGTGTGGTTCCTCATCGGGACCCGGGCCTTGCAGGCGGTCGGCGCGGCCATGATCCTGGCGAACGGCACCGTGATCATCACCGACGCCTTCCCGCCCGACCGGCTCAGCCAGGGCATGGGCGTCTACATCGGCACGCTGTCGGTGGCCCAGCTCGCGGGGCCCACGCTCGGCGGGCTGATCGCGGAGACGGCCGGCTGGCAGTGGATCTTCTGGATCAACGTGCCCGCCGGGCTCATCGCCCTCGCCGTGGGGGCGGGCCTGCTACGGAAGATGCCCAGGAGGCCGAAGGCGCCGGTGGACGCGCTGGGCAACGTGCTGGTGTTCGCGGCGCTGTCGGCGCTGCTGCTGGCGCTGTCGGAGGCCGGCTCCGGCGGGCTGTCCAGCCCCGTGTTCCTGATCGGGGCGGGGGTCTTCGTGCTGCTGGTGCCGCTCATCGTGCTGGCCGGGCGGCGCTCCCCCAGCCCGGTGCTGGATCTGCGGCTGTTCGGCGGACGGCTGCTGGCCTGCGCGAACCTGGCCTCCTTCTGCAACGCGCTGGCCCGTTCCGCGCTGATCCTGGTCGTGGCGCTGTACTTCCAGGCGGCCAAGGGCCTGGACGCGTTCGAGGCGGGGCTGAGCGTGCTGCCGGTGCCGGTCGGGATCGGGCTGGCCTCGCCGCTCGTGGGCATGCTGGGGCGGCGGGTGTCGCCGTACGCGCTGTCGATCGTGGGAGCGGCGATGAGCACGACCGGGCTCGGCGTGCTGGCGCTGGCGGCCGATCCGGCGACGCCGTACTGGGTGATCGGGGGCGGGCTGTTCGTGGCCGGCTGCGGCAGCGGAACGTTCCTGACCGGAAACACCACGCAGGTCATGCGGGCGCTGCCGGCCGACAGCCTGGGGGTGGTCAACGGCTTCCGGGTCATGGTGATGAACGTCGGCATCGTGATCAGCGTCGGCCTGTCACTCAGCGTCCTGACCGCGTCGGTGGGGCCCGCGCTGCGGGCGCAGGTGTACGCGGGCACGCTGTCCACGCTCTCGCCGGTGGCGGTGGGGCAGCTCATGGACGGGTTCCAGCGCGCGTACGGCGTCCTCTTCGCCGTAGCCCTCACCGGCACCGCCCTGGCCGCCCTCGCCCGCCCACCACGTCGCCGACGTCGTCCTGCGTGACACCGGGTTCATACACTGGGCCCATGGGGACGCTCAAGGTGCGCACCGACGAGGCCGTGGAGACGGCCCTGCGCGCGCTCGCGGAAGGTGACGGGAAGCCGCTCGGCGGCCGTCGTCACGCCATCCTCCACACCTACCGCGACATGCTGCTCGACCAGGCCGCGGCCGACGCGGACCGGCTGCGGGACGACCCTGACGATCGGGCCGAGATGGCGGCGATCCAGCGCTTCATGGGCGTGGCCGGCTGAAGGCCGGGCCTATTTGAGTGCCGGGGCGAGTCTGGATTCGACGTCGCGGTAGCGGGAGACCGGGATGAGGTGGACGCCGGCGAAGGCGCCTGAGTCGCGCAGGGCCAGCACTTGCTCGCAGGCCGCCTCCACCCCCGCCATGCGGTCGGCGGCCACCCGGCGCACCAGGTCGTCCGGCAGGGCGATGTCGGGGATGGCGGCGGCCAGGGTGCGGGCGTGCCGCTCGCTGGCCAGGACCATGACGCCGGCGTAGACGGGCACGTCGGCGGGGTGCTCTTCGCGCCAGCGCACCTGCGCCTCGACCGAGTAGCTGACCTGGCTGAACAGGAAGTCGGCCTGGAGCTTCCATGCGGGCAGCGGGCGCAGCGCGGCGGCGGCGCCCACGCGGAAGCCGGGTGAGAACTCGCGCGCCTCCGCGATCATCGAGCGCACCGTCAGATCGCTCGTCCGGTTGCCGCTCGTCGGCTTGTCGCCGTAGACGAACAGGAACCGCTCGACCCCGTACGCCGCCGCCGTGAGCAGGTCGCGGCGGAAGCCGAGCAGGTTGCGGTCGCGCGAGTTGAGGCAGGCGATGCCGCGCCCGCCCATGGCCTCGACCTCGTGGGCCACGGCCACGCTGGAGACGGTGGCGCGGCCGATGTGGTTGTCGGGGATGAGGAACGAGTGGGCGATCGTGCTCATCGTGCCGATCTGGTGCCTGACGTGCTTCAGATCGGGCTTGGTCGGGGGTTCGATCTCGCAGATCAGCTCGAAGGACATGATCACGACCCTAACGCCCGGCCGCCAGCGCCTCGATGCCGGACAGGACGAGGTCGACGCCGAAGGTGTCGTACAGGCCGGGAGCCCCTCCGCCGGCCAGCGAACCGGCGCTCTCCACCAGGTGGGGGTAGCGCTGCACGGGCAGCGACTGCAGGCCCACCTGCTTGATCCGGACCTGCTCCTCCCAGTTGCAGTCGGCCCGGACGTGGACGGGCGCGTCCGCGATGGAGATGGCGCTCTGCAGGAGGTATTTGGTGATCAGGCAGCTTTCGTCCACGCTGAAGCCGGCCGTACGGGCCAGCCCGAGCGCGCGGTCCCAGACGACCAGGAAGTGCTCCACCTCGACCGGGTCGATCTGCTCCAGGATGCCCTTGGCGCAGGGGTGGGTGCGCAGTGTCCTGATCAGGCCCTCGACCAGGTCGCGGAGCTGGTCCTGCCAGGGGCGCTCGTCGGCGGGCTTGGGCGCGAAGCCGCCGATCAGGTGGTCGGCCATGCCGACGAGCAGCTGCTCCTTGTTCTTGTAGTGCCAGTAGAGGGCCATCGGGGTGACGCCGAGGTCGGTGGCCAGGCGGCGGATGGTCACGGCTTCGAGGCCCTCGGCGTCGCCGATCTCCAGGGCCCGTTCCGCGATCGCCCGCGCGGTCAGTTTTCCCATCACGGTTGACAACTATACGACGTACACGTTCAACTATACGGCGTACAAGTACGACGTATAGGGGGATTTTTCATGCGGTGGTGGGCTTTGGCGGCGGTGACACTGGGCACCTTCATGACCTATCTGGACAACAACGTGGGCAATGTCGCCCTGCCCACGATCCAGCGGGACCTGGGCCTGACGATCTCGGGCCTGGAGTGGATCGTCAGCTCGTACATCCTGGTCTTCGCCGGCCTCATGCTGGCCGGCGGCCGACTGGCCGACGTGTACGGCGCCCGCAGGGTCTTCCTCGGCGGCCTGGCGGTCTTCACCGTGGCCTCGCTGGCGGCCGGACTGGCCACCTCGGGCGGCATGCTGATCGCGGCGCGGGCCGTGCAGGGCGTGGGCGCGGCCCTGCTCACCCCCACCGCGCTCGCGCTGATCAGCCAGATCTTCCCCGACCCCGATGAGCGCGGCAGGGCCGTGGGCATCTGGAGCATGGCGGGAGCGCTGTCGATGGCGCTCGGGCCCGTCGTGGGCGGCTTCATCAGCGAGAACCTGCACTGGGGCTGGATCTACCTGGTCAACGTCCCCATCGGCGTCGTGACGGCCGGGCTGGCGCTGTGGGCGGTCAGGCCCGCGTTCGAGCGGGTGCGCCACAACCTCGACGTGCCCGGCCTGGTCACCTCGGCCGTGGCGCTGTTCGCCCTGACGTACGCGCTCATCGAGGGCGAGAGCGCCGGCTGGACCTCACCTGCGATCCTGGCCGCGGCGGCCGTGTTCGTGATCGCGGCGGCGGCGTTCGTGCTGGCCGAGTCGCGCGCGGCCGAGCCGATGGTGGCGGTGTCGCTGTTCAGGTCGCGGGTGTTCAGCGGCGGGCTGCTGACCAGCGGGATCTGGTCGTTCGGGGTGTTCGGGATCTACTTCTTCAGCGCCCTGTGGCTGCAGAACGTGCTCGGCTTCACCCCCACCGAGGCGGGCGCGTCGTTCGTGCCGATGGCGCTGACCATGGCCGTGGTCGCGCTCCTGTCGCAGCGGATCAGCGCCGCGCTCGGCATCGGCCGCACGGTCGCGCTCGGGATGGCGCTCATGGGCGCGGCGATCTTCCTGATCTCCCGCGTCGGCGCCGACGGCGGCTTCCCCGACGTCGCCCCCTGGTTCCTCCTGTACGGCCTCGGCGGCGGCCTGCTCGTCCCCCTGACCTCCGCCGTACTCGGCGGCATGCCCAAGGCCCGCGCCGGGGTGGCCTCGGGCGTGCTCAACGTCTCCCGCGAGGTGTTCGGGCTGCTCGGCATCACCGTGCTGGGCGCGTTCCTCAGCTCCAGGCAGAGCGGCAGCGACCTGCCGCCGCTGGCCGCCTTCCTCGACGCCTACCAGTTCACGCTGGTCATCGCGGCCGTCGTGGTGGTGGCGGCGATCCCGATCGCGCTCTGGTCGCTGCGCGACCGGGCCGAGCCGCAGGAGCCTCAGGCCGCCGCGCCCGCCGTCGTGGGGTCCTCGAACTGAGTGCGGTAGAGCTCCTCGTAGCGGCCGCCGGCGGCGAGCAGCTCGGCGTGCGTGCCGCGCTCGGCCACCCGCCCGTCCTCGATGACGAGGATGACGTCGGCGGCCCTGATCGTGGAGAGCCGGTGCGCGATCACCACGGCGGTCCGGCCGGCCAGAGCCTCGCCCAGCGCCGCCTGCACGGCCGCCTCCGAGGTCGAGTCGAGCGCCGCCGTGGCCTCGTCCAGGATCACCACCCTGGGCCTGGCCAGCAGCAGCCGGGCGATGGTCAGGCGCTGGCGCTCGCCGCCCGACAGGCGGTAGCCGCGCTCGCCGACGACCGTGTCGAGCCCGTCGGGCAGCGACTCGATGAGGGCGGCCAGGCGGGCGCGGGACAGCGCGTCCCAGAGCTCGTCCTCGCTCGCCTCCGGCCTGGCCAGCAGCAGGTTGGCGCGGATGGTCTCGTGGAACAGGTGGCCGTCCTGGGTGACCATGCCGAGCGTGTCGCGGATGGAGTCCGCGCTCAGGTCCCTTACGTCCACGCCGCCGAGCCGGACCGCGCCCGAGTCGACGTCGTACAGGCGGGGCAGCAACTGGGCGATCGTGGACTTGCCCGCTCCCGACGAGCCGACCAGCGCCACCATCTGGCCGGGCTCGGCCCGGAACGAGATGCCGTGCAGCACCTCCTCACCGCCGCGTGAGTCGAGCGTGGCGACCTCCTCCAGCGAGGCGAGCGAGACCTTGTCGGCCGAGGGGTAGGCGAAGCGCACGTCGTCGAACTCGACCGAGACCGGGCCATCGGGCACCTCGCGGGCGTCCGGCCGGTCCTGGATGAGCGGCTTGAGGTCGAGCACCTCGAAGACGCGCTCGAAGCTGACGACCGCGCTCATGACGTCCACGCGGGCGCTGGCCAGCGCGGTCAGGGGCGCGTAGAGGCGGGTGAGCAGCATGGCCATGGCCACCAGGGCGCCGGGGGCCAGCTGCCCGCGCAGGGCGTAGAAGCCGCCCAGGCCGTACACGAGGGCCAGGGCCAGCGCGGAGACCAGCGTCAGCGCGGTGACGAAGGCCGACTGGGTCATCGCCGAGCGCACCCCGATGTCGCGGACCCTGCGGGCTCTGCTCGCGAACTCGGCCGACTCGTGCGCGGGCCGGCCGAACAGCTTGACCAGCGTCGCGCCAGGCGCGGAGAAGCGCTCGGTCATCTGCGTGCCCATGGCCGCGTTGTGGTCTGCCGCCTCGCGCCGCAACCGGGCGATCCTGGTGCCCATCCTCCGGGCCGGCAGCACGAAGACGGGCAGGAGCAGCAGCGCGAGCAGGGTGATCTGCCAGGAGATGCCGATCATCGCGATCAGCGTCAGCACGAGCGTGACGACGTTGCCCGCCACGCCCGACAGCGTGTCGGTGAAAGCGCGCTGCGCGCCGATCACGTCGTTGTTGAGCCGGCTGACCAGCGCGCCGGTGCGGGTCCTGGTGAAGAACGCGATCGGCATCTTCTGCACGTGATCGAAGACGGCCGTGCGCAGGTCGAGGATGAGGCTCTCGCCCAGGCTCGCCGACAGCCACCGGTTCACCAGCCCGAGGCCGGCCTCGGCGATGGCCAGGGCGGCGATGGCCAGGGCCACCGTGACGACCACCTGGAGCGGCTCGCCGGTGAAGATGGCGTCGACCACGCGGCCGGCGAGCAGCGGCGCGCCCACCGCCAGGCCGGCCGTCACGACGCTCAGCCCGAGGAACCACGCCAGCCTGCGGCGGTGCGGGCGGGCGAAGCCGCCGATGCGCCGCAGCGTCGCCCTCGAAACGCTGCGACGCTGCGGCTGGTTGTTCATCGAGTACAGCTGGTGCCAGGCCGTCACTTCCATGCTCATGGCACGGACCCTACGACCTCAAGTTAACCTGAGGTCAAGCGCCGATCTTCTTACCCTGCCCGTGCCAGACCACCGCGACCGACGGGCGCGGCTGGTCACCGTCAGGCCAGTGGCTGCTCGGCTCCTCCGGGCTCGCCCCGTCGGTCTCGCCCGGGTGCTGCACCGCCACGAAGACGCTGCGCTGGTCGGCCGTGACGAGCGGGCCGCAGGTCTCGGCGCCGACCGGCACGGTGAGGAACTGGCGCAGGTGACCGCGCTCCTCGCCCTTGACCGGCATCACGAACAGGCCGTCGTTCGTGCCCAGCGCGTTGCCGTCCGTGGAGATCCAGAGGTTGCCGTCCTTGTCGAACGTGACGTTGTCCGGGCAGGAGATCGGCGAGACCTTGCTCTTGTCGTAGCCGGCGAAGTAGGTGGCGGCGTCGTTCGGGTCGCCGCAGACCAGCGGGATCGACCAGGCGAACCGCTTCTCCCCGGCGTCGCCGCGCCGCTCTGCGATCTCCAGGACGTGGCCGTGCTTGTTCGCGGAACGCGGGTTGGCCTCGTCCGCCTCGGCCGCGGTGCGGTTGGTGTTGTTGGTCAGGGCCACGTACACGCCGCCGGTGACCGGGTTGCGCTCCATGTCCTCGGGACGGTCCATCTTGGTCGCGCCGACCTTGTCGGCGGCCGAGCGGGTGTAGACGAGCACCTCGGCGGCGGACATGCCGTCCACGTACGACTTGTCGCCCGAGACCAGCGGAATCCACTCGCCCGAGCCGTCGAACTCGCCGTCCGCGGGCAGCTTGCCTGAGCCGTCGATCTCGGACGCCGGGCTGTCGCCGGTGAACTTGGCCACGTACAGGGTGCCCTCGTCCAGCAGCGTGCGGTTGTGCCGGTCGAAGCCGGGCTTGTAGCGCTCCTTGGAGACGAACTTGTAGATGTACTCGTAGCGCGAGTCGTCACCCATGTAGACGACCAGGCGGCCGTCACGGGCCAGCGTCGTGTTGGCGGCCTCGTGCTTGAACCGGCCGAGCGCGGTGCGCTTGATCGGCGTGGAGTCGGGGTCGAACGGGTCGATCTCCACGATCCACCCGAACCTGTTGGCTTCGTTCGGGTGCTTGGCCAGGTCGAAGCGCTCCTCGACGCGGTCGAACCTGCGGCTGCTCGACGGCACGCCGGTCTGGATCGTGTAGCGGGTGATGTACGGCTTCTGCTCCGCCGGCACCTTGTCACCGTTGACGAAGTACTGGTCGAAGTTCTCCTCGGCGGTCAGCACCGTGCCCCACGGGGTGGTGCCGCCCGAGCAGTTGTTCAGCATGCCGACGGGCCCGACGCCCTTGGGGTCGGCCGCCGTCCTGAGCAGGGCGTGCCCCGCCGCCGGGCCGCTGAACCGCATCTTCGTCTGGGCCGTGACGCGCCGGTTGTAGCGGCGGCGGCCCCTGGTGACCAGCTTCCACTCGCCCTTGCCGCCTGAGCGCTCGATCTCCACGACCGAGCCGCCGTGCGCGGCCAGCCCGATCCGGATCTGCTCCTCGGTCGCCTCCGCGCCGCCGGTGTAGCCGCGGAACATCAGGCTCTCGTCGGTGTACTCGTGGTTGACCCAGAGCAGCGCCCGGTCCTTGCCCATGGGCAGCAGCGTCACGTAGTCGCAGTTGTAGCCGAACTGCTTGTTCTGGGCGTCGGCGCTCTGGTTGTCGAAGTCGAACTCCGGCGCGTCGGGCAGCACCGGGTCGCCCCAGCGCACCACCACGGAGGAACGGTAACCGTCCGGGATGGTCAGCGCGTCTTCCTTGTTCGGCGGCACGGGCGTGAAACGGAGGTCACCGCCGCCGTGCCCCTTGCCCCTTGCGGTCTGCGCGGGCTCGTCCGCGAAGGCCGGGACGCCCGTGCCCGCCATCCCCGCGCCGGCCACGAGGGCGCCCAGCGCGCCCGCCCGCAGCACGCCGCGCCGCGACATCGCCTCGCGCACCACGTCGCCGAAGTAGGCGTTGCCGCTGGTATTGGCTACGTCATGCGCGCACGCGTTGCCGCAGCGGAACTGACACGTCAGCGCGGATCGGCCACCTTTGTGCGGGGTGGACAGCAGCGGCAGCAGCCGCCGTCCCGCGTCGGGGTTCGCCACAGGTCCTCCATCAATGGGCGCGGTTGTACGGCGGGGACGCTACGGTCACTGTCGAAACCCGAGGTGAACGACGACCTCCATCTCGATGAACGCTTCCCGGGAGACAATGGTGGGGTGCCACCACGCAAGATGGATCAGGAAAAGCTGAGATCGGCCCTCGACGCCCAGCTCGTCGCCCTCGACGAGCCGCCCTACGACGGCCCGGCGTCCGCCCTGCCGGAAGCGCTCGTGGCCGCCGTGCTGGCCGCCTACGACCGGGGGCTGAAGCCCGAACGCGACGCGGCCAGGCAGGCCGTGCGCCACCTGCTCGACCGGCTCGCGACGGCCGCGCCGGGAAGGACCGTCGAGGTGCGCGTGCCCCCTTACGCGGCCGTCCAGGCCGTCGCGGGGCCCCGCCACACCCGCGGCACCCCGCCGAACGTGGTCGAGACCGACGGGCGCACCTGGATCGAGCTCGCCCTGGGCCGCCTGACCTGGGACGAGGCCATGGCCAAAGGCGCCATCTCCGCCAGCGGGGCGCGGGCCGACCTGTCAGCGCACCTGCCGCTCTAGCGGCTGCCGTTCATCCAGGGGAACTTCGACTCGAAGCAGCGGTCGGCGAGCTGGCCAGGCAGGTGGGCGCACTCCTGCACCACGTTCCAGAACCAGATGGCCACGATCGCGAACAGGATCAGCGACAGGACGCTGATCACGATGCCGGCGATGGCGCGGCCCTTGCCGACGTGCCTGACCAGGGCCACACAGCCGAAGACGATCGACAGGATGGCCGTGATGAGGCCGGTGAAGCAGACGAAGACGAGGAACGGGCTGGCCACGCCGAGGACGAGCGAGGCGGTGGCCAGGCCGCTGCCGGGGGGCGGCTGCTGGTAGCCGCCGTACGGGGACGGCTGGGCGCCGTAGGGCGATCCGGGGGGCGGGGGGTAGCCGGGCGGGCCGCCGTACGGGCTGGAGGGGGTCGTGCCCGGCACGGTCGGGTCCTGGTCGCGCGGCGGGCCGCCCTGGTACGACGGGCCCTCCTGGCCGCCGTACGGCGGGCCCTGGGACGGGCCTGACGGGCCTTGGGACGGACCGGGCGGGCCTTGGGACGGGCTTGAGGGGCCGGACGGGCCCTGCTCGTAGCGCGAGGGCGCCGGTCTGGGCGGCGGCTCCTCCTCGTGCGGCGTGCCGCTCCAGCCCGGATACGAAGGGGTGCCGCCGGGCACCGGAAACGCCTGCGTCGACTCGGCGTCCCCGCCCGTGGCGGGCGGCGGCGTCTCCGGCGAGGTGGGCAGATCGGGATGGGACGGCCCGCCGGCCGGCCTCGGCTCGTGCGTCGGCGGCACGTCGGGCTCGGGCGCGTCCGGCCGCGGCGCCACGGGCGGTCTGGGCGCGATCGGCTCCCCGCCCGGGTGCGGCTCCTCCCCCTGCGCCGGCTCGCCGCCCCTGGACGGCTCGTCACCACGGGACGGCTCCTCCGGCGGCATGCCTTCACTCCACCACGCGGGCTCCCCCTCGTCGTGGCGGCCTTCGCGCGGGTCCTGCCCCTGGCGGGGCTCGTTCGGGTCCCCAGGTGTGCTCACGTCTGCGTCTCCCGCCGGGTCAGCATGCCGGATACTTCACCCTTTCGCGGAAGGGGTCCGTTAAACCGCGCGACACGGTAATACCGTGTCCAACCTTGGGTCACCATGCGTCAAAGCTCCAGGTGAGAGGCGGGGCGGAGGCCCCGATGTCGCCCCCGGGTGTGCGAGCACGGAAGCCGCCGACCTAGACTGAGGCATGTGCTGAAGGGCGACGGCCGGCTCGGCCATGACCTGGACCCCCACGACCGCGCACCTAAAGACGCCTGTGGCGTCTTCGGCGTCTGGGCTCCGGGCGAGGAAGTTTCCAAACTCACCTACTACGGGCTGTACGCGTTGCAGCACCGCGGGCAGGAGTCCGCGGGCATCGCGGCCAGCGAGGGCAGCCGCATTCTCGTCTACAAGGACATGGGCCTGGTGGCCCAGGTCTTCGACGAGTCGGTGCTGAGCACCCTGCGCGGCCACCTGGCGATCGGTCACTGCCGCTACTCCACCACCGGATCCAGCGTGTGGGAGAACGCGCAGCCCACGCTGAGCTCGACCGACGTGGGCGGGCTCGCGCTGGCCCACAACGGCAACCTCATCAACACCCCGGAGCTGGCCCAGCGGCTTGAGCCCGGCTCCATCCGCGCGACCACCGACACCGAGGTCCTGACCACGCTGCTCGCGCAGGACCGCACCCGTTCCGTCGAAGACGCGGCCGCCGAGCTGCTCCCGCAGGTCAAGGGCGCCTACACGCTGGTCTTCATGGACGAGAAGACCCTCTACGCCGCCCGCGACCCGCAGGGCATCCGCCCGCTGGTCCTGGGCCGCCTGGAGCGCGGCTGGGTGGTGGCCTCCGAGACGGCCGCGCTCGACATCGTGGGCGCCACGTTCGTCCGCGAGGTCGAGCCGGGCGAGATGCTCACCATCGACGAGCGCGGCGTGCGGTCGCGCCGCTTCGCGCTGGCCGAGCCCAAGGGCTGCCTGTTCGAGTACGTCTACCTCGCCCGCCCCGACACCACCATCGCCGGGCGCGGCGTGCAGGTCACCCGGGTCGAGGTGGGCCGCGTGCTGGCCCGCGAGCACCCGGTCGAGGCCGACCTGGTCATCCCGACGCCCGAGTCAGGCACGCCCGCCGCCGTGGGCTACGCCGAGGAGAGCGGCATCCCCTACGGCCAGGGCCTGGTGAAGAACTCCTACGTCGGCCGCACGTTCATCCAGCCGTCGCAGACCATCCGCCAGCTCGGCATCCGGCTCAAGCTCAACCCGCTGCGCGAGGTCGTCGAGGGCAAGCGGCTGGTGGTCGTGGACGACTCGATCGTGCGCGGCAACACCCAGCGGGCCATCGTCAAGATGCTGCGCGAGGCGGGAGCGCGTGAGGTGCACGTACGCATCTCCTCCCCGCCCGTGCAGTGGCCGTGCTTCTACGGCATCGACTTCGCCACCAGGGCCGAGCTGATCGCGGGCTCGCTGTCGGTCGAGGAGATCCGGGCCTCGCTGGGGGCCGACTCGCTCGGCTACATCTCCCTGGAGGGCCTGACCAAGGCCACCACCATCCCGTCCGAGCGCCTGTGCAGGGCCTGCTTCGACGGCACCTATCCCATCCCGATCGACCAGGACAACGTGGGCAAGTTCGTGTTGGAGAGCAAGACGTGAGCACCTACGAGGCCGCCGGGGTCGACATCGAGGCGGGCGAGCGGGCCGTGGCCCTGATGAAGGACAAGGTGGCGCGCTCGCGGCGGCCGGAGGTGGTCGACGACGCCAGCGGCTTCGCCGGGCTCTTCGACGCCTCGGCGCTGCTGCGTTACCGGCGCCCGCTGCTGGCCAGCTCGACCGACGGCGTCGGCACCAAGGTCATGATCGCCCAGCGGTACGGCAAGCACGACACGATCGGCATCGACCTGGTCGGCATGGTCCTCGACGACCTGGTGGTCTGCGGGGCCGAGCCGCTGTTCATGACCGACTACATCGCCTGCGGCAAGCTGGTGCCCGAGCGCGTCGCCGAGATCGTCGGCGGCGTGGCCGAGGGCTGCCGGCTGGCCGGGGCCGCGCTGGTGGGCGGCGAGACGGCCGAGCACCCGGGGGCGATGGGCCCGGACGAGTACGACCTGGCGGGTGCGGGCACCGGCGTCGTGGAGGCGTCGGCGATGCTCGGCCCCGACCGCGTGGTCGCCGGTGACGTGGTGCTGGCGCTGGCCTCGTCGGGCGTCCACTCCAACGGTTATTCGCTGGTGCGTCACGTGCTGCGCGAGGCCGCGCTCTCGCTCGACACCGTGCTGCCCGAGCTGGGCCGTCCGCTGGGCGAGGAGCTGCTGGAGCCGACGCGGATCTACTCGCTCGACTGCCTGGAGCTGGCCCGCGCGGTCGACGTGCACGCCTACGCGCACATCACCGGCGGCGGGATCGAGAACAACCTGTCCAGGTCGTTGCCGGCCGATCTCGACGCGCTGCTCGACCGGTCGTCGTGGACGCCGCCCGCGGTCTTCGGGGTGCTGGCCGGGCACGGGAAGATCGCCCAGCGGGACATGGACCGCACGTTCAACCTCGGGATCGGCATGGCCGCCGTGGTGGCGTCCGACGTCGCCGACGCGGCGATCGGGCTGCTGGCCGGGCGCGGGCTGGACGCCTGGGTGCTGGGCGAGATCGTGCCCGGCACGGGGCAGGCCCGCTACCGCTGACGCCGCCTCACGGGAGCCGGGGCGCTCGCCACGGCTCCCCCCGCGAAAGGCACGCGGAAGGCCCGTGGAAGACACACGGAAGGCATGCGGAAGAGAACGCGGAGTGGTCACAAGGCTCTCCGCTCGGATGCGTGCGGAATGAACACTCGTGGAAGACGCATCGCCTTCATGCGAGCGGAGCACCTGCGAAAGGCGCTCCGCCCGGATGCGTGAACGTCCCGAGATCGGAAGCTCGTACCGGCTTCGCCCCACGTGACGAAGCCCCACGGTCACCCGTGGGGCCCGACGAGTGTGGACGAGGATCCGGCGGTGCCGGGCCCTCGGCCACCTCAACCTGGAGAACGCCTACCGGCGGCCGGGCGAACGGCCGTCGTCGTCTTCTCCGGCGCCATAGTCATCGGCATAATCGGCATAGCGATCCGCCAGCTCATCATCGCGGTCGTCGGCGTCGTCATTGCGGCCGGGGTCGCCGACCCCGAGTTCGTCGCGAAGACGGTCAAGATCCGTGCCACCGCTGTTGTACTTCAGCTGGCGAGCAACCTTGACCTGCTTGGCCTTTGCTCGGCCGCGCCCCATTGGCTCGACCCCCTCGTGTGGGGTCGTCCCCGACCCCTCGTCGCTAACGCACCACACACTGACGCCGCCTGACTTTGGGCGTCAGCCTATCGTTCGCCTATTACCGTACCTGTTTTGTGCCCAGCTCGGTACGTCGTATGGACGTGGGGCGTCAGTGGCCCAGCCAAATGCCCCTAATCCGCCCGACTTCCGACATTCTGCGCTCGGCCAGCCTATCCGCTGCCACTGCCGGCGGAACGCCCTCCTCGGCGGCGATTCGGAAGATCTTCAGAGTCGTGTCGTAGATCTGGGCCGCCTTCGACCTGGCTCGTTCCATGTCGAAGCCCTCGATCTCGTCGGCGACCTGAATCACACCGCCGGAATTGACCACGTAGTCGGGCGCGTAGAGGATGCCGCGCTCGGCGAGTTGCTTCTCCACGCCCGGATGGGCGAGCTGGTTGTTGGCCGCCCCGCAGACGATCTTCGCCTTGAGCGCGGCCACCGAGTCGTCGTCGAGCGCGCCGCCCAGCGCGCAGGGCGCGAAGACGTCGATGTCGGCCTCCGTCAGCGCACGCGCGTCGGCGACCACCTCGACCTCGGGATGACGCAGGCGCACCCGCTCGACGGCCCTCGGGTCGACGTCGCAGACCACGACGTCGGCGCCGTCCTCGCGAAGCAGCCCGACCAGGCGGTGGCCCACCTTGCCGACCCCCTCCACGCCGACCCGCTTGCCGCGCAGCGACGGCGTGCCGAAGACCCGCTCGGCCGAGGCCCGCATGCCCTGGAACACGCCGTAGGCGGTGAGGATCGAGGAGTCGCCGGCCCCGCCGTGGGCCAGGGTGCGGCCGGTGGCGAAGCGCGTCTCGCGCGCGACGATGTCCATGTCCTCGCTGTAGGTGCCCACGTCGCAGGCGGTGATGTAGCGCCCGCCGAGCGACTGGACGAACCTGCCGTAGGCGCGCAGCAGCGCCTCGCTCTTGTCGCGCGCCGGGTCGCCGATGATGACGGCCTTGCCGCCACCCAGGTCGAGGCCCGCCAGCGCGTTCTTGTACGCCATGCCCTTGGCGAGGTTGAGCACGTCGGCCAGGGCCGCCTGCTCGCTCTCGTACGGATAGAACCTGGTGCCTCCCAGTGCCGGCCCCAGCGCCGTGTTGTGGATGGCGATGATGGCACGCAGGCCGCTCGGCTCGTCGGCGCAGAACACGACCTGCTCATGGACGTCCTTGTGGGACGCTCCGAAGACGTCGGTCACGGTAGTGACTCCCTGTCCGGTCCACCGCACCTTTGCGGCGGAGATCACCTCACAGAGTAGTAAGCCTCGACGGTGCGCGCAGGATCGCTTCGTGACACGATGCCTCCGTGCTGCCCTATGCCGCCTACCTCCGTGTCTATGAGCCACTGACCGCGTTCGCCGAGTCCGAGCGCAAGGTGTGGGCCGACTACGCCGACTCACGGGACCGCCCGCGGCGCGCGAACGCGCTCAATGCGGAGCACGGCGAGTCCGTCATGCGCCTGCTCGGCATGCCCCCTCAACCCGTTCCCGCCCAGGAGAGCCCCAACGCCTATCTCCGGCGTGTTGAGGACCGTCTCTATGTGTGCCCCTGGCAGACCCGCCTGCGCTCGTGGATGGCGTTCTCACGGCTTCGTGGCACCACTCCCGTGAAACTGATGGATCACCTCGTGCCCAAGCCGATCGCCGAGCAGACGGCCGACGACTTCGACCGCTACAAGCGAAGGGCCGGATCGTCGGCGCTGCGCACCCACATCCGCACCACGGCGTGGCACGTGCCGCCGTCGTGGTTCGTGCCGTTTGATGGGAACGAGCGCTGGCTGGTGCTCGGCTCGGCCAATCCGGGGCAGGACGTGACGACCACTACGGGGCGTAACCTCATCTACGTCACCTCCATGGCGCAGGCCAGGAGGCGGGCGGCGCGCGCGCTCAACGTCCTGCGCCGCCATCTGGGCGACGTGGCGTCCAACTTCGACGTCGAGGACATCGCGCGGTGGCTGGAGGAGTTCCACCCCCACAGCCTGGTCGAACTCGACTACGGCGGGCTCGTGCACCTCATGGACGACGAGGCGCTGCAGGCCGACCAGTCCGTCGCGGAGCTCTCAGCGGCCCTGACGGGCCTGGACACGGGTCAAGAAGAACTTGCCTATGCCATGTACCAGAGGGTCATCCTCCGGTGGAAGTCAATGCAACTGCTGGAATCTGCCAACTGAGCCCCAATACGGCCGTCTGACCTGCATGAGTAGGTCACGTCTCGCGGCTGCTCTCTTCTGCGAACTGAGTAGTTTGCCGTTTTCACTGCGATACCACGAAACGTGTCGCTAGAATCACCGAGCGTGACATGGCCACGGGGGCGGGCAGTTGGGTCAAAGAAGGGCTCGCCAATCGCTCTGCGTGGCGGTATGGTCACATCGGGTGATGCCGCATATGGCTCGGAAAAGCCGCACGCTCTGCGCCATAGGGGGACATCCGTGACACGCGCAAAGGCAGTCACAGGATCGCTAAGCCGGTCCACACGGAGGAGAGGCCGCACAAATGTCAGCTCGTACACCCGAGGCCGAGCCACTGCTCACGCCCGCTGAGGTCGCGACCATGTTCAGGGTCGACCCCAAGACCGTTACGCGGTGGGCCAAGGCGGGCAAGTTGACGTCGATTCGTACCCTCGGCGGTCATCGGCGTTACCGGGAGACCGAGGTCCGAGCACTGCTCGCGGGGATTCCGCAGCAGCGCTCCGAGTAGCTGGAGGGGTCGTCACGGACCTCAGGGGGGTTTGAAGGGGTGGACCAGGTCGGCGACCGGCCCGGTCCACCGCTGTGACGACATGACGTCGCACGGGAAGTTGGCGCCGCCCGCCCGGCGCCATCCTCCCCGAGCCACGTCACTCCGGCGAGGCAGCCGACCCGCGGCTGTCACCACCTCAGTCAGGCAGCCGAACCTCGGCTGTCCCCGACCTCAGTGAGGCAGCCCGACCGAGGCTGTCACGCCAGCAGCTCAAGCAGCCTGGCGACGTCACCGTCGTGCGCGGCGGCGACGCCGAGCAGCGCGATCATGTGATCGACGAGCAGCTTCTCGAGTGTCGATCGCTCTATGTCGCGATGCTCGAGCCAGTCGAGGCCGGCCGTCTCCACGGAGGCGATCCACGACCGCAGGGTCGTGCGCAGCACCGGGCTGGGATCCTCGACGCCCATCTGCTTCTGGATCAACCGGAAGAGCCGGCGGCGCACGCCGTCGACGATCTCACCGACCTCGCCGCTCCTGTTGGCCGGGCCGCCGCGCAGCAGCGCCGCGAAGCCCGCCGCGTGTTCCTCGACGAAGTCGAAATAGCGACTGAGCCCGGAGGCCAGCTCGTCGAGCGGCCTGCCGCCCCCGTGGGGCCGCAGCCGGGACTCCAGCTGCTCCGCCGCGCTCCGCAGCGCGGCCACGTAGAGCTCCTGTTTGCCGCCGAAGTAGTGGTAGACCAACGCCCGCGAAGCTCCTGCCGCCGAGGCCACGTCGTCGATCGAGACGTCTTCCGCGTCGCGGACGCTGAACAGCTCAAGCGCCGCCGCCATCAGCTCTTCCCTGCGCCGGTCCACGCTGAGCCTGCGCCGCGCCGGCCGAGTCGTCTCGGGGGTCGTCTCGGGGGTCGTCTCGGGGGTCGTCTCGCGGGCCGTCACGGGGGGCGTCGCAGGGGTCGTCTCGGGGGCCGTCTCAGCCGCGGTCTCGGCTGCCTTCCCGGGTGTCACACCTGCACAGTATCCGACGGCCTGCCCAATAACGGACGCGCGACCGCCCAGTCAACACCGACCTCCGGGTGAGCAAGGTTGCGCTAATCCGTAACGAAGGCCGTACCCTGCGGCTAACTCGATCGTTTGGTCAGACAGGTGCCCATATCCGCATCGCGGGGGAGACACATGTCAGGACCGCCCGTCAACTCTTCAACCATCGCCGAGCTCAGAGAGGTAGACACACTGCCTCGGCCCAGACCGACCATCCGTAACGTCGCCGAACGAGCCGGCGTGTCGAAATCGCTGGTCTCTCTCGTGCTGCGCGGATCCCCGCACGTGAGCGAGCACCGGCGCCAGGCCGTGCTGCAGGCGGCCCGCGAGCTCGGCTACCGGCCGAACGCGGTCGCGCGCAGCCTGGTCGAAGGACGTACGCATCTGGTGGGCGCGCTCGTCGCCGACCTGCACAACCCGTTCTACGCGGAGTTCCTCGACGGACTGCAGGAGAGCCTGCACGGCGACGGCCTGCGCATGCTGATCGGGAACAGCCAGTGGGACCCGGCGTTCGAGGACGAGGCCGTGGAGGCCTTCCTTGAGCTGAGGGTCGACGGGCTGGTCCTGCTCGGCATCGCGCCGACCAGCGAGACGCTGATCGAGGCCACCGCGTACACCCCCACGGTCGTCGTAGGGGAACGTGACATCGAGCTCGACGGCGTCGACATCGTGGTCGACGACGACCAGCTCGGCGCCCGGCTGGCCATCGACCACCTGGTCGAGCACGGCCACAAGCGGATCGCGCACATCGAGGGCAGGCGCTCGTCACGCTGCGAGGGTTACCTCGTGGCGATGCGCAGGCATTCGCTGGCGCCGTACATCATGGTCGAGGCCGCCGACTCCACGGAGGAGGGCGGCAGGGACGCGGCCGTCGCGCTGCTGACCCGCAACCCCAGGCCCACGGCGATCTTCGCCGCCAATGACGTGGTGGCTCTCGGCGTGCTGTCGGCCGCGAGCGAACTGGGCCTGCGCGTGCCCGAGGACCTGTCGGTGGTCGGCTACGACAACACGCACCTGTCGGCCTCCCACCACATCTCGCTCACCTCGGTCGACCAGCCGCGCCGGGCCATGGGCCGTTCGGCCGCCGCGCTGCTGAGCGACCGGATCGGAGATCCGGGCAAGGTCGCGCGACTGAGGGAGGTACGCCCTGAGCTGATCGTGCGGCGCAGCACGGGCCCCGCCTAAGAGCGGGCCAAGGCTGGGTCAAGCCGTGTGGAGGCGCGGCCGCACGGCGGTTTACTCGTCAGGGTCATGCTAATTGTGGCCGGATTCGGTCCGGTCACGATCTGATCCGGGGGGAACAGTCATGCGTGATCCGGAATTGGTGTCCTGCGCCCAGCGCGCCGCGGCCGAGCTAGAGCGCGCCTGGGGGCACTGGCGAGCGAACAGGGGACGGGGCACCGACGGCGGCGCGGAATCGGTCGCCAGCTACGTCGCCCACTCGCTGGACCATCCGTGGGGCCGCCCCCGCGTCGTTCTCGGCCTCGACGCCGAGGACGCGCGGGAGCTGGCCGCCCTGCTCGAACGGCAGGAGGTCGGAGAGCACGTCTGGTGAGACGGGCGTCCCGGTGAGGGCTGACCCGGGTGCCGCCACGCTTGGGGCGTAAGCCGGGGCCGCGGCTCCCTGCTTGCCGTAAGTTGGACGGCATGCGTGCTCTACCAGCCACAGTCCTCGCCGTCTGCGGCCTGATCGCCTCCGCGTGTGGCGGCACCGGCTCCGGTGGCGCCGCGGCAGGTCAGGCCGCCCCTGCGACGCCGGCGGGGCAGGTTTCCTCCTCCTCCGCGCCCGCCAAGGAGGCGCCGCCCGAGGCCAAGCCGCTCGACGGCAAGGTCATCGTCATCGACCCGGGCCACAACGGCGGCAACTACCGCAACCCCAGGGCGGTCAACCGCAAGGTCAACGTGCTGACCAAGTGGAAGCCCTGCGACACGACCGGCACGTCCACCAACGACGGCTACAGCGAGGCCGCCTTCACCTGGGACGTCTCCAAGCGGATGGTGAAGATCCTCAAGGGCCGGGGCGCCACGGTCAAGCTGACCCGCCACGACAACGACAGCGTCGGCCCGTGCATCACGCAGCGGGCCGCCATCGGCAACAAGGCCGGGGCCGACGCCGCCATCTCCGTGCACGCCGACGGCTCGGGCCCGGCCAACCACGGCTTCCACGTCATCATGCCGAAGAAGATCAAGGGCCCGGTCGACAAGGTCGTGGCCGCCTCCAGCAGGCTCGGCATCGCCGTACGCGACGCCTACCGCAAGGGCACGGGCCTGCCCTACTCCACCTACATCGGCGACAAGGCGCTCGACTACCGCAGCGACCTGGGCGGGCTCAACCTGTCCACGGTGCCGAAGATCTTCATCGAGACCGGAAACATGCGCAACGCCGCCGAGGCGGCCAAGTTCAGGGACCCCGCGTTCCGGCAGCGGATCGCCCTGGCGCTGGCCAACGGATTGCAGCACTATCTCGAAGCATGATTCCTCGCCCGCAGCTGTTCAGTGATCTGTCCGCCTCTTATGTGCTCACCTCGGGCGTGACGGTCTCCGGTGACCTGGTCGGCCCCGTGCGCACGGCTTTGGCCGGGCTCGACCCGCTTCCCGGTGACTCCGGGGAGGTCGACGTGCGCCGCGATCCCGCGCTGGGCGAGGAGGCGTACCGGCTGACGACCGGGTCGCGGGGTGTGCGGATCGTGGCGGGCGGCCCGGCGGGCGCGTTCTACGCGGCGCAGTCGCTGCGCCAGCTGCTGCCCCCGGCCTCTTTCCGGTTCTCGGCCGGCGGGTCGTGGCCCGTGCCGGGGGTGCGGATCGAGGACGCGCCGCGTTTCGCCTGGCGCGGGCTGCACCTGGACGTGGCCCGGCACTTCTTCCCCAAGCGGGAGATCCTGCGGCTGATCGACCTGATGGCGCTGCACAAGCTCAACCGGCTGCACCTGCACCTGGTGGACGACCAGGGGTGGCGGGTGGAGAGCCCGGCCTATCCGCTGCTGCACGAGGTCTCCTCGCACCGCCCGCGGACGGCGACGAACTTCCATCGCGAGCCGGAGACCTACGACGACCTCCCGCACGGCGGCTACTACACGCTCGACGACCTGGCCGAGATGGGCGCGTACGCCCGCTCGCGGCACGTCACGATCGTCCCCGAGATCGACGTGCCCGGGCACGCGTCGGCGATCCTGGCCGCCTACCCGGCCCTCGGCGTCACCGGCGAGCCTTATGACGTGCTCGACCGCTGGGGCATCTCCCCCGCCATCCTGTCGCCGCTGCCGCCGACCGTGGAGTTCCTGACCACGATCTTCGACGAGATCATCGGGGCGCTGGGCGAGACGCCGTTCCTGCACATCGGCGGCGACGAGGTCGTGCTCGACCACTGGGCCGAGTCGGCCGAGATCGGCGCCTACCGCGACTCGCTCGGGCTGGAGAGCGTCAACGACCTCCAGGCGTGGTTCCTGCGCCGGCTGGCCGACGCGCTGGCCGAGCGGGGCACCCGCGCCGTGGTGTGGGACGAGGCGTTCGTCAGCGGGCGGCTGCGGCAGGACACCGTGGTCATGCCGTGGCGCGGCATGGGCGTGGGCCGCCGGGCCGCCGCCGCCGGGCACGACGTGGTGGCGACGCCGGTCTTCCCGCTCTACTTCGACTACGCCGAGTCCTCCTCGCCCGACGAGCCGATGGCCATCGGCGACGCGACCACGGTGGACGACGTGGCCGCCTTCGAGCCCGCGCCGGCCGGCTGGACGGAGGAGGAGCGGGCCCGCGTCCTGGGGGTGCAGGCCCAGCTCTGGACCGAGCGGGTGCCCGACGCCCGTACCGTCGACTACCGGCTGTGGCCCCGGGCGTGCGCGCTGGCCGAGGTGGCCTGGTCGGGCGCGGCCGCGCCCGGCTTCGACGGGCGGCTGAGCGAGCACCTCGCCCGGCTCGACGCGCTCGGCGTCGAATACCGGCCCGCGGCCGGGCCGCACCCGTGGCATCGACGTCGGCCGCACCGCCCTGGCCGGGTCAGCGTGGCCGAGGTGATGGCCAGGATCGACGCCATGACGTACGACGCGGAGTCGACCCGCCCCAGCCTGTGATCTAGAGCGCCGGGCGGTCGTTGAGTATGCGCTGGAAGAGCCGGTGGTCCTGCCACCGGCCGTCGATCTCCAGGTAGCGCGGGGCGGTGCCGTACGCCTCGAACCCGGCCTTGCGCAGGACGCTCTGGGAGGCGGCGTTGTCGAGCAGCGTGCCCGCCGCCACCCGGTGCAGCCCCACCTCCTGGTCGGCCATGCGGCACACCTCGCGCACGGCCTGGGTGGCCAGGCCGCGGCCGGCGTAACCGGCGTCGGTCCAGTAGCCGAGGTCGCCGCTCAGCCACGGGCCCCTGACGATGTTGTTGAGCGTCATCCGGCCTGCCACGAGGTCGCCGTCGGCCAGCACCCAGGCCACCGCCTGCCCCGCCGCCTGCTGCTCCAGCAGGCTGTTGAGCCGCCTGGCCTGCCCTCGCTCGGTGAAGAACTCCTCGGGTCTGCGCGGCTCCCAGCGCCGCAGGTGCTCGCGGTTGCGCAGGTAGGCGTCCAGCAGGGGCCGCGCGTCGTGCTCGGTGATGGGGCGGAGCACGACGTCGCCGGTGAGCTTGACTGCTTCGATCACCGCTCCACGATAGGGCGTCACGCCGTACGGCCGACGGCCTCCGTGACCGACTTGAGCCCGTGGCGGTGCACCCGGCGCAGCAACTGGCGGTGGATGCGCGCGGCCCACAGCGGGCCGCCGTAGATCCAGCCGGTGTAGCCCTGGACCAGGGTCGCGCCCGCGAGGATGCGTTCCCAGACGTCGTCCACGTCCTCGACCCCGCCCGCCGACACCAGCGTCAGGCGGTCGCCGGTCTTGGCGCGCAGGCGCCGCAGGACCGCAAGCGAGCGCTCCTTGAGCGGGCGGCCCGACAGGCCGCCGGTCTCGCCGCCGTGCCTGATCGTGGTGTTGGTCGCGATGATGCCGTCGAGGCCCAGCTCCAGGGCCAGCTCGGCGACCGCGTCGACGTCCTCGTCGGCCAGGTCGGGCGCGATCTTGACCAGCAGCGGGGTGCGCCGCGGCGTGGCGTCGGCCACCTGCTTGACCGCGGTGAGCAGCGGGCGCAGCAGCGAGACCGCCTGGAGGTTGCGCAGCCCGGGCGTGTTGGGCGAGCTGACGTTGACCACCAGGTAGTCGGCCAGCGGGGCGAGCAGCCTGGCACTGGCCACGTAGTCGGCGGTGGCCTCGGACTCGGGGACGACCTTGGTCTTGCCGATGTTCACCCCGACGACCACGGGGACGCTGCGGGGCTTGCGCAGCCTGCGCGCGGCGGCGTGGGCGCCCTCGTTGTTGAAGCCCATCCGGTTGATCACCGCCCGCTCGCGTACCAGCCGGAACAGGCGGGGGCGCGGGTTGCCCGGCTGGCCGTGCGCGGTGATGGTGCCGACCTCGACGTGGCCGAAGCCGAGCGCGGCGATGCCCTCGGCGCACGCGGCGTCCTTGTCGAAGCCGGCGGCCAGGCCGAGCGGCCCGGGGAAGTGCACGCCGAACGCGCTCACCCGCAGGGCCGGGTCGTGCGGCGCGAACGCCCGGTGCAGCAGCCGCTTGAGCAGCGGCAGCCGCGCGAGGAGCGCGAGGGCGCTCACGGTGAGACGGTGCACGGCCTCGGCGTCGAAACGCCGCAAGACCTGCGAGAACACGAGGCGATACATCACGCGTCAGGCTATCAAGCCGGCCTCGTGGGCGATGATCGCGGCCTGTACGCGGTTGCGCGCGTCGAGCCTGGTCAAGATGGCGCTCACGTACGCCTTCACGGTGCCCTCCACGATGTGCAGGCGGCGGGCGATCTCCGCGTTGGACATCCCGGCGCCGAGCAGGGCGAGCACCTCGCGCTCGCGTTCGGTCAGCGCCGCGATGCGGTCGCGGGCCGCCGTGCCCCTGGCCATCCGCCCGCCCGCGAGCTGGGTGATGACCCGCTGGGCGACCTTGGGCGACAGGTACGCCGCGCCGTCGGCCACCGCGTGGATCCCGGCGATGAGCTCGCGCGGGTCTCCCGACTTGAGCAGGAACCCGCTGGCCCCGACGTCGAGCGCCTTGGCGATGTAGTCGTCCTCCCCGAACGTCGTCAGCATCACCACGGCGGTGCCCGGCGCGGCCCTGCGCAGCTCCGCCGCGGCGGCCAGCCCGTCGAGCCCGGGCATGCGGATGTCGAGCAGCGCCACGTCGGGGTGGTGGCTGATGGCCAGGTCCACCGCCTGTCTGCCGTCGCCCGCCTCGGCCACGACGTCCAGCTCGGGATCGGACTGGAGGATCGCCCGGATCCCGGCTCTGATCATGGCCTCGTCGTCGGCCAGCAGTATGCGGATCACGCCCTCTATATTGGCCGACATGGCTCAGGTGAAGGTGTACGGGCGCAAGGACGTGTGGGCGGGCCGGCAGCGGGAGGTCTCCGACCTCGTCCAGTCGTGCCTGGTGAGCGCGTGGGGGCTGCCGGAGGACAAGCGGTTCCACCGGTTCCTGCTGCTGGACGCCGACGACTTCGTCTGCCCGGCGCGCAGTGAGCGCTACCTGATCATCGAGGTCCTCTGCTTCACCGGCCGCAGCGAGGCCGCCAAGCGGGCGCTGATCAGGGAGATCTACGCCACTTCCGGCTATGATCCCCAGGACGTCGAGATCACGATCATCGAGATGCCCCGGGTGAACTGGGGGATCAGGGGTGTCCCCGCCGACGAGCTCGACCTGTCGTACAAGGTAGAGGTCTGAGGTCGGGGTCAGGTACGGCCGGGCGGTATGGTCCGACTCATGAGCACTCACTATGACGTCGTCGTTCTCGGCGCGGGTCCGGGAGGATACACGGCCGCCGTCCGCGCCGCCCAGCTCGGACTGCGCACCGCGGTCGTCGAGGAGAAGTACTGGGGTGGCGTCTGCCTGAACGTGGGCTGCATCCCGTCCAAGGCGCTCCTGCGCAACGCCGAGCTGGCCCACATCTTCCACAGCGAGGCCAAGACCTTCGGCATCAGCGGCGAGGTCACCTTCGACTACGGCGCGGCCTTCCAGCGCAGCCGCAAGGTGGCCGACGGGCGGGTCAAGGGCGTTCACTACCTGATGAAGAAGAACGCCATCACCGAGTACGACGGCCGGGGCACCTTCCTCGACGCCAACACACTCCAGGTGAACGGCGAGACGATCACGTTCTCCAACTGCATCATCGCCGCGGGCGCCACCACCAGGCTGATCCCGGGCACGCAGCTCTCCGAGCGGGTGGTGACGTACGAGGAGCAGATTCTCACCGAGGAGCTGCCGTCCAGCATCATCATCGCGGGCGCCGGCGCGATCGGGGTCGAGTTCGCGTACGTGCTGCACAACTACGGCGTCAAGGTGACGATCGTCGAGTTCCTCGACCGGGTCGTGCCGCTGGAGGACGAGGAGGTGTCGGCCGAGCTGGCCAAGCGTTACAAGCGGCTCGGCATCGAGGTGCTGACCTCCACCCGCGTCGACGGCATCGAGGACACCGGCTCCTCCGTCAAGGTCACCGTCACCCGGGGCGACCAGACGCAGGTGCTGGAGGCCGACAAGGTTCTGCAGGCCATCGGGTTCCAGCCGCGTGTCGACGGTTACGGGCTGGAGAAGACCGGCGTCGAGCTGACCGGCCGGGGCGCCATCGCGGTCGACGGGCGCTGCCGTACGAGCGTGCCGCACATCTACGCCATCGGCGACGTGACGGCCAAGCTGATGCTGGCCCACGCGGCCGAGTCCATGGGCATCATCGCCGCCGAGACGATCGCCGACGCGGAGACCATGGAGCTCGACTACGTGATGATCCCGCGCGCGACGTACTGCCAGCCGCAGGTGGCCAGCTTCGGCTACACCGAGACGCAGGCGCGCGAGCTGGGCTACGACGTGAAGGTGGCGAAGTTCCCGTTCACGGCGAACGGCAAGGCGCACGGGCTGGGCGACTCGGCCGGCTTCGTCAAGATCATCAGCGACAACACGCACGGTGAGCTGCTCGGGGCCCACCTGATCGGGCCCGAGGTCACCGAGCTGCTGCCGGAGCTGACCCTGGCGCAGCAGTGGGACCTGACGGTGCACGAGGTGGCCCGCAACGTCCACGCCCACCCGACGCTCGGCGAAGCGGTCAAGGAGGCCGTCCACGGCCTCGCCGGCCACATGATCAACATGTAGCGGACCCTTCAGAGGCACTGTCCGCGCGCAGACCTGGGGCGCCCGCCGCGTCCAGACCTGAGGCGCCGTCCGGGTGCAGACCCGGGGCGCCTGCCACGTCCAGCCCTGGGGCGCCGTCCGGGTGCAGGGCGGTGGTCAACGCGGTGGCCTGGTCGGTGAGGGCGCGCAGGTCGGAGGTGTCGTCGGTGCGGGCCAGCAGGTCGAGGTACCTGTCGTCGCTCCTGCGCAGGTCGCCGGCGCGCAGCGCGGAGTCGGCCGCGCGGACCCTGGCCGCGTACGTCTCCAACTCCCGCACCCGCTCGGTGACCGCGGCCACCGAGCGGCGCAGCGCCTCCTGCTGGGGGCGCAGCACGGCGGCCAGGCCGGGGGTCATCACCTCGCCGAGCGCCTCGGCCTGCGCGGCCCGGAGGTCGGCGTGGACGCGGACGAGGCAGGCGATCTCCCACAGGTGCCGGGGCAGCACGACGTCGTTGGCGACGTCGTCCAGCAGGCCCAGGCGGTGCGCGCGGGAGGCGGACACGTCCCTGACGGCCCGCCTGGCTCGGGCGAGCAGGTCGAGCGCGGGGTCGTCGAGGCCGGCGGGGATGACGTAGCGGCCGGCGTACCGCTCGGACAGCCGCGTCCCCTCGTGGGAACGGGCGACGCCGGTGCAGACGATCGCGACGAACAGCACCATCAGGGCGGCCAGCGTCGCGCTCTGGCGGCCGGTCTCCACCGCCGCCAGCGCCAGCGTCACGGCGGCGGTCGCGGACAGGACCGCCCCTGCGGCGAACAGGCGGCGCACCCATCGGGGCGGCTCCGGGTCGGGCCGGGCGAGCAACGCCGGCAGCGCGACGGCCATCCGCCGCCGGTCCCCCTCGGGGATCTCCGGATCGACGATCGGCTGCTCAATCCAGTTCTCCACCCCGCGTCACCCACCTCATCAGGAACGTGTGGTAATCGACCCGCCAGCCCTCCTTGTCGAGGCCCTGACGGGCCACGACCTCGCACCCGAACCCGGCCTCGCGCGCCAGCGAGCGCAGATACTCCAGATCCCCCGAGGTGCCGAAGAACACCAGCATCCGGCCGCACGGCGCGAGGTGATCGCGGACGCCGCGGAAGAACGCGGTCATGGCCCGGTAGTCCTCGTCCGTGGTGGCGGCCTCGAACAGGTCCCTGGGCGCGAACCAGCGGAACGGCGGATCGAAGACGATCAGGTCGAAGGTGCCTTCGACGGCGCTGAAGACGTCGCTCAGGCGCACCTCGACCTGGACACCGTTGCGTTCGGCGTTGCCCCGGGCGGCCTCGACGGCGCGGGGGTTGACGTCCACCGCCAGCACCTCGGCGGCCCTCGACGCGGCCAGCACGGCGTTGACCCCGCTGCCCGTGCCCATGTCGAGCACCCGGTCGCCCTCCCTCACCTCGGCCAGCACCGCCTCGCCGAGCAGGTGGGACATGCCGGTGATCGGCTGCACGCCGGGCGGCACGACGATGGTCCTGCCCAGATAGGCGAACGTCAGCCCGGCCGCGCCTTCCTCGGTCATGGCGCGGTAGGCGTTCTCGTGCCAGCGGCGGATGCGCTCGGCGTGCTCGGCGGGCATCATCGGGTGATGGCGGCGCTCCTTCGTCATGGGGTCACTCTCCATCCGGCGCGAGCGAGCGTCGAGAGCACGTGACCTCCCTGGCTGCGTACGTTTCGAGCACACCGCGCGCGGCCGTTCCGTTCCACCAGGCCGGTGTGCGGATGTCGTGAAGATCTCGTGCAGCCGTCCGTGAAGGCGAGTTCTCACCAGATCTTCAGAATTCGCTGAGACTCCTCTGAGGATGCCTGGAGACGTTGGAAGCGGACGAAGACCCCACGCACGGACGGTGGTCCCGCACATGACCTCAACTCCCCCTGAAACGACCGAGCGGCCGACCCACCGCCGCGCTCCGGCCGGCGCCACGGTGCTGCGACTGGGGCTGCTGGCGCTGGTCATGATCGGCGTTCTGGGCGCCGCTCTTGAGCTCGCCTTCGAGCGTCACTGGCAGAGCCCCACCCAACTGATCCCCTGGGTCGCCCTGGCGCTGCTGGTGGTGGCGCTGATCCTGCTGGCCGTGCGCGACGCGGGCAGCGCGCTCACCGTGGCGCGCGTGCTGGCCGCCGTCGTGCTGGTGACCTCGGCGTACGGCGTCTTCGTGCACGTGTCGGTCAACCACGGCATGGGCGCGATGGACGCCGCCTGGGACACCTACTCGCCGCTCACCCAGTGGTGGTACGCGCTGACGAAGTCGGTGGGGGCGGCGCCGCCGCTCGCGCCCGGCATGCTGGCCCAGAGCGCGCTGCTCCTGCTGCTGGCCAGCGTGACCCCGAAGAAGCAGCGGAACCTCGCCTGACACCTCCGGTGACGCGCCGGCGTCCCTTCCCGGGGGCGCCGGCGCGGCCTTGATGAACATCCCCTAGATGATTTCGTCCGTTTTCTGAACTTCTCAGCTGTTATCCGCGTCACAATCAGGCAGGATTTTGTGACAAGTGAGGCTGGTGAAGTTGTGGCATTACGTCGCATGGTCATCGCCGCGGCCGTCATGGCGGCCACCGCGATCAGCGCCGACGGGGCCGCCGCCAAGGGGGCGGCCGGTCCGGTGATCCGGCAGGCCCCGGCGATCCCGTCCGTCCAGACCGCTCCCCCGGTCGCGACCGCCGCGCCCGTCGCGGCCCCGGTGGCCAAGGCGGAGGCGGAGCCGGTGTGCGCGCGGCTCAAGGGGGTCAGGGCGTGCGTGGGGCCCGACAGCAGCAGCCGTCCGGGGGTGACGGTCGAGGACACCCGGGACGACCACATGCATCCGGCGGTCGAGTACTACCTGAACGGCTACCTGGGCACCAAGTACGTCATCCACAACTTGGGCCGCATGGGCGAGGTACGCGGCACCAGGGAGATCGGCAAGGTCGTGACCTTCCGGGCCGCGCTCTACCGAGGTGACCGCAGGGTCAGCTACGGCCGCTGGAAGACCGTACGAAATATTGCGAAATATCCGGTCAAGCGCGACTCCCGCACCACCCCCGCGGCCGCCCGCGCCAAGTCCGAGGTGTGCACCTCGACCAAGGGCGCGGCGAGCCTGTGCTTCGCCGAGCGCCACACCTTCGTCTACGCCTGCGACACCGGCGCCGACCGCTACCAGGCCCGCGCCGAGTACTTCGTCGGCGGCGACCCCACCACCCGCTACGAGATCCACCAGCTCGCCGGCTCCGGCACGTGCGGCAAGGCCGAGCACGGCGACCTGTCCGTCAGCATGTACCGGGCCTCGCTGTTCGACGAGAACCGCCGCAAGGGCACGCGTCTCTACCAGTACAACTGAGCGAACAGCGGCTGTCGTCTTCATGACATGTCGCCATTTGACCAGGACAAAGGACTCCTCCGCGCCCGCGTGATCCCCCATTCTCATGAGCGACTGAAGCAGCACGACAGATCGGTTCGCTCATGAGATGGATCCCCCGCCTCGCCGCCGCCGGCGTGGGCCTGGCGATGCTCGCCGTCCCGGTGCCCGCGCAGGCCGCGGAGCCAGGGCCCGCGCAAGGCGGAGAGCTGCACCGGGTCACGCTGATCACGGGTGACGTGGTGACCGTACAGGAGTTCGCCGGCGGAAAGCGCGCCGCGACCGTGGAACCCGGAAAGGGAAGAGAGGCCGTCAGGTTCTTCACCAAGGAGGAGAACGGCGACCTGATGATCACGCCGGCCGACATGGTGCCCTACCTGTCGCGCGGCCTGATGGACGAGCGGCTGTTCTCCGTCGGTGAGCTGATCGAGCAGGGCTACGACGACGAGAGCAGCGACGTGCTGCCGCTCATCCTGGCCTACAAGGACCGGAGCGCCAAGGCCGTCACCCTGCGCAGCGTCGGCGCGCGCGCTCTGCGCGCGGACAAGGACGCCCTGCCCACCCTGTGGAGCGAGAGCGGCGAGCCGAAGCTGCGCGACGGGCTGGCCAAGGTGTGGCTGGACGGCAAGGTGAGCGCCTCGCTGGAGCGCAGCGTCCCGCAGGTGGGCGCGCCGCAGGCGTGGCAGGACGGCTACGACGGCAAGGGCGTCAAGGTCGCCGTCCTGGACACCGGCATCGACGAGACCCACCCCGACGTCGCGGGCAAGATCACCCAGACCAGGAACTTCACCGCCGACCCCTCGGCCAAGGACGAGCACGGCCACGGCACCCACGTCGCCGCCACCGTGGCGGGCACCGGCGCGGGCTCGAACGGCCTGCGCAAGGGCGTCGCCCCCGGCGCCGAGCTGCTGATCGGCAAGGTGCTGGACAAGCGGGGCAGCGGCTCGGAGTCGCAGGTGCTGGCCGGGATGGAGTGGGCGGCCCAGGAGAGCGGCGCCGACATCATCAGCATGAGTCTCGGCGGCGGCGCCACGGACGGCACCGACCCGCTGAGCGTCGCCGTGGACACGCTGACGGAGCAGACCGGCGCCCTGTTCGTCATCGCGGCGGGCAACGAGGGTGACGACTACACGGTCGGCTCCCCCGGCGCGGCCACCTCGGCGCTGACCGTCGGAGCGGTGGACGGCAACGACGCGCTCGCGTCCTTCTCCAGCCGCGGCCCCCGCCTGGACGAGGCGATCAAGCCGGACATCACCGCGCCCGGCGTCGGCATCACGGCCGCCAGGGCCGCGGGCACCGGCATCGGCACGCCCGTGGACGACCGCTACACCAAGCTCAACGGCACCTCCATGGCCACCCCGCACGTGTCGGGCGCGGCGGCGATCCTGGCCCAGCGCCACCCCGACTGGACGGCCGGGCAGCTCAAGGACGCGCTGGTGTCCACGGCGAAGACGATCGGCGGCCAGACGCCGTTCCAGCAGGGCGGCGGACGCCTGGACGTGGTCCGGGCCCTGCGCCAGCCGGTCACGGCCACCGCCTCGATCAGCATGGGCGTGTACGAGGACGGCGACACCGGCACCCCCGGCGGCACGATCACGTACCGCAACTCCGGCGAGTCCCCCGTGACGCTCACCCTCGCCCCCGCCCTGACCAACCTGGACGGGACCGTCCCCGGCGAGGGCGCCGTGACGCTGTCGGCGACGACGCTGACGGTCGAGCCGGGAGCCAGTGCGACCACCCAGCTCAGCGTGGACCTCACCAAGCTGAGCCACGGCCGGCACGCCGGCTACGTCGCCGCCACCACGGCCGACGGCACGGCCGTCGCGCACACCACGATCGCGCTGACGCGCCGCGGCAGGATGCACAAGGTGCACTTCACCGGCGTCGGGCGCGACGGCAGCGCCGCCCGGGTGCCGATCATCGCCCTGTACGGCGCCAGCGGCCTGGACGACGCCTACGGCTACATCCTCGACGAGGACCAGGGCTGGACGGTGGAGGTGCCGGAGGGCACGTACCACACGCAGGCCATCATGGGAGAGACGCACGACGAGCTGCCCGTCGACTCCCTCGTCGTCATCCCCGAGCTGCAGGTCGGCAAGGACCTGGAGGTCGTCCTCGACTCCAGGACCGCCGTCCCGATCGAGATCAGGACCTCGCAGCCGGTGTCGCAGGACGGCATCGCCACCTACTTCACCCACCGCGAGTACGGCAACCGCAAGATCAGCCTCGGCGCGATGAACTTCCCCTCGGTCGAGCAGCTCGCGGTCACCCCCACCAAGCCGGTGACCAACGGCACCTTCGAGTTCGCCTCCCGCTGGCAGCTGGCCGCGCCCCGCGTCACGGCCAAGCTCGGGCGCGACACCCTCGTGGTGCGGCCGACGATCAGGTCGCCGCGGATCGAGGGCACCAAGCGCTGGCCCCTGGCGGACGGCACGGGCGGCAGGCTCAAGGGCAAGGCCGCGGTCATCACCAGCGAGTCCTTCGGCGACTGGACCGGCAAGCTCGACGCGCTGGCCGAGGCCGGTGCGGCGGCGGCGGTCGTGGTCGGTCCTGACGGCCGCGCGATGTGGCAGCCCTGGCTGCCGACAGGCGACCGGGACCCGCTGCCCACGCTGATGGTCACGCACGACCGTGGCCAGGAGCTGCTGAAGCAGGCGCGCGCGGGCCGCGGCACGCTGGAGGTCAAGGGCGCGTTCGACACCCCGTACCTGTACGAGGTCATGCAGGTCTCCCAGGGCCGGGTGCCCGAGCGGATCGTGCACGAGGTGAACTGGCGCAACACCGCCCTGGTGAACTCCGGCTACCACGAGTCGGGCGGCGAGCGCTACGGCAAGGACCAGCGCTTCGGCTGGCGGCCCTGGCAGGGCTACGACCTGGGCGTGCAGATGGAGACCCAGCGCATCCTGCCGACGCCGCTCAGCAGGGCCGAGTACGTCAGCTCCGGCGACACCCAGTGGCAGCACGTCGTCCAGCACGCGCTGACCTGGGAGTCCAACGGCCGGCTGCGCGGCGGCCTGACCGACGCGCCGCGCTCGTACCGGGCGGGTGAGGTCGTCAAGGAGAACTGGTTCGGGCCGGTCGTCCGTCCGGCCGCACTGGAGTCCACCCGTACGGGCGACGTGCTCTCGCTGCACGTCCCCGAGTACGTGGACGGGGACGGCCACTACGGCTACACCTACGGCAGCGCCGACCCGGACACCAGCGCGGCCCGCGTCTTCCGTGACGGCCAGTTGGTCGAGGAGCGCGCCAACTTGCGCGGCACGTTCGAGACCGTGGCGCGGAACGCCGAATATCGCCTGGAGCTCGCCACGACCAGGACCTCGGAGGAGTGGCGCTACGCCACCGCCACCCAGACGGCGTGGACGTTCAGGTCCGCCCGTTCCGAGGGCACCAAGGCGCTCCCCCTGCTCGGCGTGGACTACGACGTCCCCGCCGACCTGGAGGGCAGGGTGCACAGGACGCTGCCCGTACCGATCGGCTTCACCGCCCGCCAGGCGCGCAAGCTGACGGCCGAGCTGTCCTACGACGACGGGAAGTCCTGGCACCGCCTGGCGCTCGTCCCGCTCGGCCAGGGCCGCCACACGGCGCTGGTCGCGCACCGCGCCACCTCGGCCGGGGTGTCCCTGCGGGTCACCGCGACGGGCGCGTCGGGTGAGAAGTTCGAGCAGACCATCACCCGGGCGTACGGGGTCAAGTAGTCAGATAGGTCACAACCAGCGCTCGCGGGCCGCATGCCAGGCAAGTTGCATCCTGGTCTGCGCGCCCGCGAGCCGCATCAGGTGGTAGACGCGGCGCTGCACCGTGCGGAGGCTGAGCCCGAGCTGGCTCGCGATCGTCTTCTCCGGCACCCCCGCCACCAGCAACGACAGCAGATAGAGCTCGTCGGCGTCCAGCGGGCAGGGCGGCGCCTCCGTGACCCGGCCGTCCTCCAAGAACCTGATCGGGGTGGCCCGCTCCCACTGGGCCTCGAACAGCGCGATCAGCGCCTGCAGCAGGCTGCTGCCCCGCACCAGGGCGGCCGTGGGCTCGGTCACCCCGCCCGCGTGCTGGACCAGGGGCAGCAACGCGGTGGCCCGGTCGGCGATCATCATCCGCACCGGCAGCACGCGTACGGCCCGGGCCTGCTCGCCCAACTGGATCCCGTAGGCGACGTTGGCCACCATCCCCGGCTGCTCCAGCAGGGCCCGCTCGTAGATGACGCGGTAGCTCACGCCCCGGCCGAGCGCCTCCAGCTCCTCGGTGTTGTCCTCGGACGGCATCACCACGTGCCCGGCCCGGCAGAAGTAGAGCACCTCCTCCTTGGCGCTGTCCTGGAGGTGCCTGACCTGCTCGCGCAGTGCCTCCCTGCTCGGCAGCACCTCGACCAGGCCGTCCGCGTCTCTCCTGCGGGCGCTGGCCCGGTATTCCTCGGCGAGCTGCTCCACGGCCTGCCTGGCCCAGTCGATCGTCTCCTGGCGGCGTACGAGCCTGGGGCCGAGCGCCACGTCCGGCGCCACCGGCGCGTACCTGCCGGGCGCCACCTCGCGGGCCAGGCCCGCGCTCCGCATGCCCGTCAGCGCCGCGTCCGCAGCCTCCCTGGTCAGGCCCAGCTCCTCGGCCAGGCCCGGGGCGTCGGCCTCGCCCGCCCGTACGAGCAGCCGGTACGCCCGCTCCTCCAGCTCACCCAGTCCGGCAACCTCCAGCATGCCGTCCATCATGACACCTGGGCTTTACCTGAAAGTTTCAGGCTTGATTGACGGTTTCGCGGTGCTCCCCGCAGGATCATGGTGCTTCGCAGGAATCCCCCCGTTCCCCATGCGTTCACGGTGAGGTGCGCCCGATGCGTAGAACGTTGGTACGAGCCGTTTCCGCCGTCGTCCTGACGCTGGCCACCCTGAGCACCCCCACCGCGCACGCCTCCGGCGGCGCGCCCGTCGAGGTGACGGTGAACGCCCGGGCCGCGCTCGCCACCGTCCCCGAGACGGGCCTGGGCGCGAACCACGCGATCTGGGACGCGAACCTGGGCACGAACGACACCGCCGACCTGCTCAAGAACGCGGGCATGAAGCTGCTGCGCTATCCCGGCGGCTCCTACTCCGACATCTACCACTGGGCCGACCACACCGCTCCCGGCGGTTACGTGGCTCCCGGCACCGACTTCGACACGTTCATGAGCGGCGTACGACGGACCGGGGCGCAGGCGATGGTGACCGCCAACTACGGCACCGGCACCGCCGCGGAGGCCGCCGCCTGGGTGCGCGAGGCCAACATCGTCAAGAAGTACGGCGTCACGTACTGGGAGATCGGCAACGAGAACTACGGCAACGGCCACTACGGCACCGCCTGGGAGGCCGACGAGCACGCCGACAAGAGCCCGGCCGAGTACGCCCGCCACGTCGTGGCCTACGCCGACGCGATGAAGGCCGTCGACCCCACCATCAAGATCGGCGCGGTGCTGACCACCCCCGCGAACTGGCCGGACGCCATCGTCGCCGAGGGCGACAACGGGAGCTGGAACGAGGTCGTCCTCGCCACCGCCGGCTCGAAGATCGACTTCGTCGTCCTGCACTGGTACCCCGGCGCCCTCGACCGGGCCGGCCACGTCCCCGACCTGATCCAGCTCACCCGCGAGCAGATCGCCAGGCACGCCGGCCCCGGCTCGGACCGGATCGGCATCGCGATGACCGAGTTCAACACCGGGAGCAGCAGCAACGGCAGCAACACCCAGCCCGGCGCCCTGGCCGCCGCCGACTCCTACGCCTCGCTGCTGGCCGCCGGCGTCTTCACCGTCGACTGGTGGAACGTGCACAACGGCATCGGCGCCGTCACCGAGGTCGAGGGCCACACCGACTACGGCGACTTCGGCCTGCTGTCGAGCGCGGCCTGCACCTCGGACGGCAGCGTCTGCGAGCCGGCGCTCAACACCCCCTTCGCGCCATACCACGCGCTGGGGATGATGAGCCGCTTCGCCCGCCCCGGTGACCGCTTCGTCCGCGCCGCGACCGACCGGCCGGAGGTCACCGCCCACGCCGTCCGCCGCCCTTCCGGCGACCTGGCGGTCCTGCTGATCAACACCTCGTCCACCACCTCGTACCCCGTGACGATCGACTACGCCGGCTTCACCCCCGCCGCCGGCGTCCCCACCGTCCTGACCCACACGAACGGCGCCACCTCGATCACCACCGCCACCACCGGCACCGCGACGAGCCAGACCCTGCCGCCGCTCTCCCTCACCACCGTCGTCCTGCGCCCGGCCGCACCCCAGACCGGCCTGCCCGGCACGCCGGGCAAACCGTCCGCCACCGCCGTCACGGACACGACCGCCACGATCACCTGGCCCGCCTTCAAGCCGGGCGTCAAGTACGAGCTCCACCGCCAGAACGGTGCCGTCACCGAACAGCTCGGCGAGACCACCGGGACCACCCTCACGGTCCGCAACCTCAGACCCGGCACCCGCTACACCGTCAACGTGATCGCCAGGGACGCCGGCGGGGCCCAGTCGGAGCCCTCGCCCCCGCTCACCTTCACCACCGGCACCCCCGCCACCAGCACCTGTTCCGTCCGCCTGACCATCCAGACGGACTGGGCCAGCGGGTACGTCGCCGCCATCGACCTCACCAACCACGGCGCCCCCGTCAGCGGCTGGACCCTGACGTTCGACTGGCCGAGACCGTGGCAGCGACTGGGCAGCGGCTGGAGCGGGGTGTGGACGCAGACGGAGTCGCAGGTCAAGGTCGTCAACGAGGCCGGGAACGGGACTCTGGCCACGGGCGGGACGACCACGATCGGCTATGTGGGCGAGTACACCGGCCCGAACGTCCTGCCCCGGGTCTTCACCCTGAACGGCGACACCTGCACCCTCCGCTGACGGGCGCCGCACCTAATAGCACCCCACTCGTATGTACTGATTGGAATTCGTATGTACGAGTGGGGTGGCGCCATGACGAAAACCCTGATTGACCTCGACGAAGAGGCCCTTGCCGAGGCCGCGCGCGTTCTCGGCACCTCGACCAGGAAGGACACGGTCAACGCGGCCCTGCGTGAGATCGTCGACCGGCGCAGTCGAGCGGAGGCTGGGGCCCGCATGCGGGCCATGGTGGCGGAGGGCGAGATCGACCTGTCCGTCATAGGCAAGGACGGCGGCGCCCGCAGTGACGTGGCGTGAGCGAGCTCTATCTCATCGACACCGGCGCCCTACGTGGTCCCCGACTCAGCCTGGCACGAGGCCAGTGAGCTGCAGCATGACCTCGCCGAAAGAGGCCGGCACCAGTGCGCTTCCCCAGTCGATCTGCTGATCGCCGTGACGGCCCGGCACCACAAGCTCACCGTCCTGCACGCTGACGGCAACTTCGACACCATCGCCCGCCTGACCGGGCAGCCCGTGCGCCGGATCGGTTAAACGCCGGCGGGCACGTCAGCCGATCGGTGGATGCCCCGATCGCCGTCCGCCGCCGACGCTCGACCTATGACGCGCATCGACCCCTGTAACCGTCCCTGGCCCCCCGGTTACGCTGGAGATCATGAGGCTCCGGTGGTGAGGCGGTGGGACCGGGTGCAGGCCGCGCTGCCGTACGCGCTCATCCTGCTGCCCGCCCTGTTCTCCCTCCTGCGCGAGTGGCGGCCCGAGGTGCTGGTGCTGGCGCTGTTCGCGGCGGCGTGGCACTGGCTGCTCGTGACCGCGCACCCCGAGTGGATCGCCCGCCCCTGGGCGCTGGCCGGCTACTTCGCCGTGCTGCTGGCCGCCGTCGCGGCGCTGGTCAGGATCGACACGGTCTTCACGGTGACCGGCGTGGGGACGTTCCTGCAGTGTTTCGCCCTGCTGCCCGGCTTATGGGCCTACGGCGGGGTCGCGGTGACGGTGGGCGTGCTGGTCGCCGCCCGTCCCGTGGCGGGCCGTACGCCGGCCGAACTGGTGACCTCCGCCGTCGTCGGGGTGCTGATCGCGTCCATGACCGGACTGATCTTCCACACGATCAGCGACCAGAACCGGCGGCTGCAGGAGAACGGAGCCAGACTCGCCGCCCTCGCCGAGGAGAACGCGAACCTCCAGGCCCGCCTGCTGACCCAGGCCCGCGAGGCGGGTGTGCTCGGCGAGCGGCAGCGGATGGCCAGGGAGATCCACGACACCATCGCCCAGAGCCTGACCGCCATCCTCACCCAGCTGGAGGCGCTCGGCGACGTGCCGCAGGCGCGGGAGCGGCTGGAGACGGTACGCGCGCTGGCCAAGGAGAGCCTGACCGAGGCCCGCCGCTCGGTGCAGGCGCTGCGCCCGGCGCCGCTGGAGGAGGCCCAGCTCGGGGCGGCGCTGTCCGGCCTCGCCGAGCGGTGGTCACGGGTGTCCGGGGTGCCCGCCTCCGTGTCCGTGACCGGCGAGCCGCGCCCCCTGCACGCGGAGGTGGAGGGCACGCTGCTGCGGGTGGCCCAGGAGGCGCTGGCCAACGTGGCCAAGCACGCCTCGGCGGGGCGGGTCGGCCTGACGTTGTCGTACATGGAGGACGTGGTGGCCCTGGACGTACGCGACGACGGGGCCGGCTTCACCCCTGGCTCGTCGGACGGCTTCGGCCTGGTCGGCATGCGCCAGCGCGTCACCCGGCTGGCGGGCACGTTCGACCTCGAAACCGCCCCCGGCCAGGGCACGGGCATCTCCGCCACCGTACCCGCCATCCCCGCCGACCCGAGGCCGTGACCCCATGCCCATCCGGCTGATCATCGTCGACGACCACCCCATCGTCCGCGACGGGCTACGCGGCATCCTCGACACCGATGACTTCGAGGTCGTCGGCGAGGCGGCCGACGGCGCGGAAGCACTCGCGGTAGCCCTCCGCGCCACCCCCGACGTGGTGCTCCTCGACCTGCGCATGCCCGGGATGAGCGGCGCCGAGGCCATCCGCCGCCTGCGCGAGCAGCAGCCCGGCGTCCACGTACTCGTCCTGACCACCTTCGACGACGACGCCGACGTTCTGCCCGCCATCGCGGAGGGCGCGACCGGCTACCTGCTCAAGGACACGCCACGGGACGAGTTGCGCCGCGCGGTGCACGCGGCGGCCCGAGGCGAGACCGTCCTGTCCCCCACGGTGGCCGGCATCCTGACCCGCAAGGCCCGCGAGGCGCGCGAGCCGGAGCCGCGCACGCTGAGCCCGCGCGAACTGGAGGTGCTGCGGCTCATCGCCCGGGGGGCGACCAACCGGGAGGTGGCGGGCAAACTGTTCATCACGGAGGCGACCGTGAAGACACACCTCCTGCACGTGTACGGCAAGCTCGCGGTCAGCGACCGGGCGGCGGCCGTCGCGGCGGCGTACGACCTGGGCCTCCTCGACCGCCAACGCTGAGCCGCCCACCGCCACCGCACCACCGCCACCGCACCACCGCCGAACGACTGCGCGCCCTGCCCGCCGGCCTCCTCCTCCAGGGCAAGCAATCCGCCGCCTGGCCCGTCGTCCGGGCCGTACTCGACCCTTCGGTACGGGGCGGCCAACTCTGGGGCCCCCGTACGTTCGGCATCCGCGGCCGGCCCACCCTCGAATCCGTCCGCGGCGACCTGGCGGACGCCGGCCTGGCGGCCCGCGTATGGGCCGCCGGCTCAGCCCTCATCGGCCTCGACCCCTTCTCCTAACCCCCGCACGTCCGGCCGTCACCCCTTGAAAGAGGCACCCGCACCTCATGAGCCGGACGACGCGATCCCGGACACCAAGATCTTGGCCAGCCGCACGACGGACGCCCGCGCGCCGGAGGGGTCGAGGGCCGGGGCCCGGTAGCCGGCTTCGTCCACGAGGCCGCCGCCGGTGTTCGTCCCCCGATAGCTGAACTCGATCGTGCGCTCCCCGACCAGCACCTGCACCTGCACCTCCCGGACGGGACCCTCCTCGGGCCGACCCGGCCGGTACGTGGCGGACACCACGGCGAACGCCTTCTCCCCGAGTCCGGGGAGGTTCTGCCGGGCCTCGTAGTCGGTACGGAGGCGGGCGTCCCCGATGCCGCCCTTGGCGTGATACCGGTCGAACTTCGCCGCGGCCCGGTCGAACTGGAACGCCGCACCGGACCCGCCCTTGCCCCAGTCGACCACCCGGACGCCCAGCGTGCCCCCGCGAACGCTGAACTGCCGGCCGGGCTCGTGCTCGACGGGCTCGCTGATCTTCCACGTGCAACTGGTCTGCCGGATCCGACCGGAGTTGCCGCCGACGGACGGGCCCTGCACGGCGGGGAAGAAGGCCGCTTCGATGTCGGAGCCGGTGAGGACGGCGCAGGGGCCGGACAGCTTCACGTCGCCGGCGTCCTTGGCCAGCTCGGCGGCGACGAGCCCGGCGACCTTGCCCGCCGCCTCCCGGACCGAGTCGCCGGTCGGGTACCTGGCGCCGGTCCGGTTGTCGCCACCGTAGGCGACCTCGATCAGCCAGGGGCCCTCCCGGACGTACACGGTGGCGAAGAGACCGCTGTGGCCGATCGAGCTCTGACTGTACGACGCGTCGCCGAGGTCGAGCTTCTTGACCGGCCCGAACGAGGAGCCGCTGGTGCGGCCGTCGACCCGTACACCGTCCCGGACGTTGACGCGCCGCTCATGCGACGTCCTGCCCCGTCCGAACTCCTCCTTGGCCTGCTCGAGCGCATTCCTGGATCCACTGCCGCCCGCCCGCGCCGAGATCTTCAACGATCGGTACCCGAGGGCGCCGCCGCCGACCTCCATCCTGCTGTTGTGCCACGAACAGGCCGCCCGCTTCTCGACCTCGGTGGCCACGCCGGTGGACGCGTCCTTCCCGCCGTACTTGCCATCAGCCACCAGCGTCTTCCGGTACGCGCCCGGAACGACCTCACAGAGCTGATCCCCGGTGAGCCCCCGCAACTCCACCGCCACGACCCCGGGCGTCGCGGAGGGCACACCCCTGCCCCGATCAGCAGAGTCGTTCACCTCCGGACGAGGCCCCCCACCACCACCCGCCCGCAGCAACAACCACCCACCGGTCACCACGCCCGCGACCATGAGCACACCAAGCCCGACCACCAGCCCGATCAACCACCCCTTTACGCCACCGGACGACGGCTGGGGACGAACGGGCCCATGGGACGGCGGATACGGCGTGGACATCGCAACCTTCCAGCAACTATGGCTGTCCGCGACCCTACAAACCGTCCGCTGCCCGCTATGTCAGGCGAACACCCGACAAACCCAGCGCATCAGGCAAATGATCACCCAAGACACCGGCACCCATCGGAGCAGAGCACGGCGACCACCGCCACAAGGACCGAGACGTACCACCGCGGCGTTTCGCCCCTTCCTGAAGGAGTCACAACTCGGCCGCGACCATCACGTCTCCCACGCCGCTGCCGAGCCGTGCAAGCGGAGTATGGGCAGGCCCGTACGACGCCGCCATGATGAACTCATGCGCCTGCCGCTCTCACCCGACCTCAGGCTAATGCTCCTGGCCCGCCGCTACGTCGCCAAGGGCAGAGGACCGGTACGCCGGTACTTGATGCTGCATGGCGGCGGGTTCATGGGGCTGCTGTCGGATCGGCAGGTGGTGCGCTTCGGCAGGTCCCTGGCGAAGGACGCGCGGCGGATCACCGATCACGATCTCAAGCTGCTGCTGGACTTCGAGTGGCGGTCAGGATTGACCGCTGCATGGTTGATCGGCATGGAGCGGCGCACCCGCTTCCGTGACCAGCTCGGCGGGATGCTCCTGGAAAGCCAGGGCTCCTACGCGGCGGACGGCTACTGCTTCGCCCTGGCCCGATTCGGCGAGGACGAGGACGCGGCGATCCTGTCCGCCTACCTGGACCGCTACTTCGCGCGGCCGGACCGCGATCACCACCAGACCGATGCGATGGGCGCGCTTCTCCACCTCGACGCCCAGCGCGGCACCGACCACGCGGCCCGCTTCCTTGTTCCTGACGGCCCTTGGGCCCGATCCCCCATGCGCGACGGGGATCCCGCCGAGCAGAAGCTGTACATGGACGAGATCTGCGCCTTCGCCGACGCCTGCATGTCCGGCCGGCCCAAGCAGTGGCTACCGCGACGACGGCGTTTCATGGATCACGTCCGGGGTTAGCCGACGTACGAGCTGCCCAGTTGGCCGAACCAACCCCGGCATGATTTCAACGCGCACTACCACGGCTTCCGGAAAGCGTACTGGCTGCGCTTTCCTTCAGATCCCGGCAGGAGGTATGGCGCGCATTCCTAATACCCGATGAACGCGCGACGAGCGCCATTCCCTAACGTTTCACCAGCCGAGAACCCCGTCTATGGCCGGCCACTTGTCGCTCCGGTCAGGTCCTTCCCCCGCTCCGTGTGTGGCAGACCTGCGTCGATGAGCTGGAGGTGCACGCTGTTACGGAGACCGCCTTGCCTTCGTCGTAACTCCGGTCCCGGAGACCCGCGCCTTCGAACCTCGCCGTTCCCACGCCGGCCACGGTCAGGTAGGCCACCACGCTGTTGGGGTCGCCGCCGTGGTGGTCTTCGAGCTCCAGCGTCTCTTTGTACGCCCGGAAATACGCCCTCACCCACTCGTTGCCCTTATGGCACTCGGCCCATACATCTCGGCCCCCGTCGTCCTGAGTCGAATCGGTGGAGCCGCTAAGGCTCGTGCAGTTCCATGCACTCGCCGACTGGGCTGCCGCCGGCGCGGCCGTCGACAGGAACGGCCCGGCCATCTCGACAGCCGACAGCGGTTCGGAACCCGGGCCCACTAGGCTTCGAACCATGAGCGGGCCAGTATTGGTGATCGAGCTGGCGGAAGCGATCTCACCTACTGCGCTCCAGCGACTTCACGAGCTTCTGCTACGGTCGTCGGCACGCTTAGAAGAGAAACGCGTCGGCGAGTACGATCTTCACGTTCGCGCGGAAAGCCTGGGCATTACGGGTGCCGGCGAAGCCGACGGAGGTCGGCCGTTCCTGGTCTCTCACATGGGGTCCGGCACCGGCGATGAGGAGATCTTCGACACGGAGCATGCCGACGAAGCCGACCTGGAAGCACTCATCGGCTTCACACCCACCCATGCGGTCGACGTCATCGCGCTCTGCAACAGTCCGATCGATCACGTTGTCACAGCACTGCTCACCGCCACCATCATGGATGTCATCGGCGGCGTTGTGAACGCCGAACTCCGAGCCGATCAAATACCGATCACCGCTGCTCTTCCGGGGCTCATCGCCACGACTGATTCATGGCACGCGGCTTACGGCTCCTCGGAGTTCCTCAGAGCTTGGGCCGCAGAGCCTGGCTTCCGGCTCGTGAAGTAACCGACGCCTGCCCTGCAGCCCACATGAACGGGCCAGATGCCGTCACGCTGCACGATGGGGAGCGAATCGACGCAGGAACCCGCGGATTAAAAGAAGTCGATTTGATCGAGGTGAGAGGCTCTGACCTGCGGGCACGGTGTCTGTGGACGTTCGCCGAGTTCCGCCGTCGTTCGCCCTCTTGGCTGTAGCGATGGCTGTACAGCCTAGGCACTGTCAGCTTGAGAAGTCTTTCAACGCCATGTGGCTTGATCTGCAGAAAGGTGACCTGCACGTACGCCGGCCGAGTGCCCGTGATTCCCCGCTGTTTGCCGACCGTAGGGGCACGCAACGGGCACGCACCACGACTCGATGTCAAAACGGCACCTTAACTCCGGCGTGACGCAATCTGGCAATCGCGACAGAAAGGCACTGCTCGGCACTGACCCCATCAGCCCGCATTCCTAGACCCAACGGGCCGCCATAAGCGGAGAACGTCCAAGCTGGCCGCCCCTCAGCCAATCTTTCCGGGTCAACCCTGATCATGGCGCTGATGCCTTGCTCAGCCAACCACTCCAAGATGAGCAGCGCGGCATCTTCGATGCCGCTTCTCGGATCAACCTTCGCCCATCGATCCTTATGCGCCTTCATGGCAGGACCCTACCGACAGGGCATGCTCCGCCCTGACGGGCTGCTTGCAAAATCGTACGCCGATCTTGCCCCACCAGCGGAAACGCATATCAGCGCACCGATCGTCTTCCCTCTGGCTCCCCGCCGTTCCCTCTCGTTTCCCCTCCCATCGGGCACGCGACGGGCACGGCGATACCCGCTGGGGCGGTCTGGGCACTGCACCGCGCCTCCCCGTGCGCTGGGGACGAGTGGACGCAGGAACCTGCGGATTAAAAGATTCAGTTCCAGCCGTTCCAGGTCGTCTAATGCAGGTCAACGCCTATGCACGGTCCCCCTGAACATCTCCGGATGTTCTTGTATTGCAACGCGAACTGCAACCCACTGCGCTCGTCGACCGTCAAAAGGAATGTCAGGACAGATGGCAGGATCATCCTCATGACAGACACAGATGATCTTCTTCGGCGGGTGCGGCTGAAGGCGAACGCGACCACAGAGCAGCTACCTCCTCCTGTCACGACGGAGGAGGTAGGTCAGGCCGAGAGCATCTTGGGTTTCCACCTTCCTCCTGTGCTCGTCCGGCTCTACCGTGAGGCGGCCAACGGCGGCTTCGGCCCCGACTACCAGCTCTTTCCGCTCTTGGGCGAAGGGCGTACCGCGGTCAACGTCTACCGCGAGGAACGCTCGACGGCTGAGTCCGATAACGACGTCACGCACTGGCCGGCGGATGTCCTGCCGGTCTTGGACTGGGGATGCGGCATGCTCGCCGCAGTGGACTGCCGTAGTCCCGAGGGCGCCGTACTGCTTTTCGAGCCGAACGGCATCGACGATGAATGGCATCACGCATGGTACGTCGACTCCGAAAGCCTGGCCGGCTGGTTAGAGACGTGGCTGTCGGGAACGGGCTGGTACGAAGAGGACGCCGACGAAGGCGGTGAGATGCGGCCATGGGAGACGGGCCGGCAACGTCTGTCAGAGGGCAGCTGACATGGTGCGTGCGATGGAAGCCGACTGCGCCGAGAAGCCTCTTCCTTGAACACCGACAGCACGCCTGAAATGTCTTCCGGCCAGTGCCGGCAGCGGTTACAGCTCGTGACCGTTCTTAAGGCGATACAGACTGCGACCTGGGGCGCCCGCCGCTACTCGCCCGATAGCTCATGATCGCGGATGTAGTGCTCGATCGGGTAGGCGGTGCCTGTCGGCAAGATCGCACCTTTGCGGCGGTCGATGAGAATGGGCGCGTTACCACCCAATGCGGCAGTGAACTCTCCGGTTCGTAGGTACCGGGCAGATTGGTAGTGGTAAACCCAGCCGATTGAGCACTCCTCCATGGCGGACACGACGAAGCTGTCGTCCGGATCAGAGTGCGCGCGTCCTTCTTCGTAGAGGCGGGCTAGCTCGGCTTCCGCAAGGCGTCGCGCTTCCGGCTCAGTAAGCACCCGTCCATCATGATGCACGGCGGCCTGTCACCACCATCCGAAGCAGGACCGCCGCGCCGGTAGCACACCGCAACCACGTCACTCGGTGAGCCGTGCTGAGGAACGAAGCACGGCTCACCGATCGCCCCCAGCAATCTACGACGAGCAACCATGCAGTGGCGATCGTAGGGCTGCATCTGTGCGGCGGCTCGGCAACCCCGGTCGGGCCCGTTCGGTTGGTACGGCGGGCCGGCGTGCGGTGCCCGGCCCGGTGTCCCGCCGCCGTCCGGGACCGGCCCCCAGGCCGCACGGGCTCCGCTGGGCAGACGTCGACCTTGAGGCCAGCAAGCTGGAAGTGGTCCAGAGCCTCCAGCGAGTCGCGGGCCGTCTCCAGTTCGTCCGCCCCAAGACCTCCGACTCCGAACGAACCGTCCCGCTACCGCCCATCTGCGTGGAGGCCCTGCGAGAGCATCGAAGGAAGCAGTTCGCTGAACGGTCGGACCGCTGGGAGGAATGGACGGAACACGGCCTCGTCTTCCCCTCACGCTGCGGAACCCCCATGGAGCCGGACAACCTACGGAGAAGCTGGGGAGCGATCCGCAAGGCGGTGGCCTCGGTGAGATGAGGTTCCACGACCTCCGCCACACTTGCGTGACGCTCCTGCTCAACCTCGGCGTACCGCCCCAGGTCGTCCGCGACATCGTCGGCCACAGCGACATCGAAGTGACCATGACGATCTACGCTCACGCGTCACTCGACGACAAGCGCAAGGCCCTGCGTAAACTCGGAGATGCGTTGGGCTGATCCGAACTCGACCTCTCGGAGGCCACCGCCCATCGGGTTGGTGGCCTCCATCATGCTCCCGCGCCGGACCCTTTATTGATGTGGAGAGATTGTCGAAGGAGCTGCTTCACTTTCGACATGGCCCAAGCTCTTGACCTCGTCGTCCGATGCGCCGCCAACGGCCGACTCGGACCTTTGCACTGCGGTATGCCCTTGCAGGAGGTAGAAACCCTGATTGGGCCATTCCACGACCGCATGCACGACTCCAAGCCTCGCCGATGGCGGCCCCGTCTCCACTTCTGGGACGACCTTGAGATCCTGATCTGCCATGGGCTTGTGATTGATATCGGAGTTTCGCTGTGGAGTGACACGGTTGCCCTTCCCAGCGCCCTGTCCGGCTGGCAGCGTGCCGCACCCGCTCGGCTCCTCCTGCCAGACGTCCTCGACGCCCTGGACACGGCTGGGTGTGATTGGGAAGAAGCCCCAAGTATCGTCGTAGGCGCCGAGGCCCGCGGTATCCGAACCCGCCGGCATGATGTTCGCCTTGTCTTCGATCCCGAGCCCCATTCAAGAGATACGCGTCTGCACAAGATCTACAAGCCGGACGACCAAGCAGACCAGAACGATCACTCGCCACGGCAGGGACTTGCCACTCGATGAAGCGGCAGGGCCGTTGCTGTCAGTGTTGCTCTCACCAAAGATCAAAATCCGGCCACAGATCCGTCCGGGGGATCCTTGCTGGTGAAGTGTGGCAATCAGAGGCGAGGTCGAACTGCCGGCGCATGAGGCTGACGCTCACCTCAACACGACACTCACATCGTGCTCCGCGAAGATCGTCTGAATAGTGCCGAAAAAGGTCGGAGCGTCGTCCACCTGCTCCAAGATCCTCGACAGGGACCGTCGCGCAACTGGGGAGTCGCTCCAGACCAAGGTGAACGGTGTCGTTGCCCCGAACCCCCCGTACAGACAGTCATTCAGCGCATCGAGATTCCAACCGAAATAGCCTCCGGGCCCGTTGATGGCTTCCCCGACGGCGAGGTAGAAGGAGGTCTCATCAGTGACATGAGCTCCGTCGAGGTAGTAGACACGTCCTGCCGGACGATCAACTGGACCCGTCTGCCGGAAGCTGCTGCGGCCGACAATGGTCAGCCATTCCCGCCTGTCCTTCGAGCCGTACACCGCCCACTGGTTGATTTGGTCAGGCCGGGCCGTACGCCAGCGTTCCCAGATATGCCGTGCACCGGACTGCGGGCTGTCGTGTCCCCACCCAGCGATGATGTCCACCCGTTCGGGATCGAGTTGTGAGGCCGCCACTCGATGATCTCGCTCACCCAGAAGTCCGCGAGCGGCTCACCTGCCGCGTCGAGCATCCGAAGCCCTTCCAACCAGAGAGGGTTCCTCAGGCGGTATCGCTTGGATCCCTCAAGGTAGTTATGTAATCGCTGATCAGGAAGGCATCCCAGGATCTCGACCGTCACAGGCTCGTCGCTCTCCGCCGGCTCGACGAAGACGCCCTCGGCGTCGAGACATGCCCCGAGCACCTGACCATCCCCGTCGATCAAGAGGAACTTCGGCTGACTGGAATCCACGGACTCCATCCTCACCCGCGCATCTATGACGTTGCCGTCACTGTTGCTGTCAGTCGAAATCAAAAAGCCCCGAACGACAATCCGTTCGGGGCATCTTGGCTGTTCAAAGCTGGTGGTCAGGGGCAGGGTCGAACTGCCGACCTTCCGCTTTTCAGGCGGACCGACTGCCCTGGCTCCGACGCTCCAGGCCGAGGTCAGGGGTCGTGTGACACTGGCGACGTGCGCTCGTGGTGGCCGATGTTGTCGTCACCGTTGTCGTCAACAAGCTCACCACTCGCTTATGGAAATTCGGCGGAGAGGCCCGATGACGTGCGCGGCCACCGAACGAACGCGATGCGGCACAGGTAACGTGCAGCCAGAAACTTCGGTGAGCAAGAACCGGCCAGCCGCAGCTGGGCGGGAGCTCGGCACCCATTCGAGGGATCCGGTGTAGCGAGATCAGTGAAGGGCAGGCCGATGGGTTTTGAGGCTCAGAACACCATGCCCGACGTGCCGACCTCGCTGATGCGACTGGCGGAGACGCTTGTCATGCTGTCCGCCCCCGCCGACGAACAGATCGCGTGGCTTGACCGGCACCAGTGGCACACGGACGAACTGGCGCTCGACTTCGATTGGGCCTATGGGTGGGTGCCACGGAGCGTCGACAAGCGAGCGCCAGGGCTCTTGCCCCCGGTGCTCCACAATCTTCTGCAGTGCATCGACGAACGCTTAACGGTGATGAGTGGTCAGGCCAACGCCGACAAGTGGACCCCTGAAGGGCTCGCCACCGATCCGGGATGGGCTGAGATTAGGCATCTCTCCAGCCGCGCCCTCACCAAGATCGCCGAGCTGGGCCTGATCGCCATCCCCAAGCCGAGAGACGGCGGGCAATTGTCAATACCTGTGGATCGGTGGTGAGCGTTGTTACGCCTCGCGGTCTTGGCGGCCCCTTTCGGCGAGTAGTTGACGGAGTCGTTTGATTTCGGCGATCAGCCGGGGGATGTCTTGGCGGGCGTTCGCGATGAACTGGGCGTTCTCATCCCAGCGTGCGTCGGCGACGTCGACGTAGCGAGGCTGCTGGATGAGGGTTGCGGCCACGATCTCGTGATGATCGAAGCCCGGCCAGCGTTCACCGTGGCCGGTGTCGGGAACGGTACTGATGGCCACGAGGTTCATCGCATCCGCGTCGTCGAGATGCCGGATGAACCACGGCCCTGGAGCTGCCGTCTCGGCCAGTTCTTCCATGGCAGCCAGTTCCGCATCGGTCAGCGGCTCGTGGGTCGTCATCAGCCCGCTCGCTCCTCACGTTCGATCAGGCGCCCCTTCTCAAAGCGGGCTCCGGCACGGATCAGGGCGACGAGGTGGGGCGCGTTGACCGCACGCCAGCGAGCCTGGGCCGACTCGATCAGCTTGAAGGCCATCGCCAGGCCGGCAGCGCGTGACCCTGGCCCCTTGGTGACCTTGGTCCGGTGCCGGACCGTGGCGAAGGTGGACTCAATCGGGTTGGTGGTGCGCAGATGCACCCAGTGCTCCAGGGGATAGTCGTAGAAGGCGAGCAGTTCGTCCAGGTCGTCGACGACTTTGGCGACTGCCTTGGGGTACTGGGCGCCGTAGGCGGCCTGGAAGTCCCGGGCCGCGGCCTGAGCGTGCTCCTTGTCCTCGGCGTTCCACATCTCGGCCAGGTGCTTCTTGGCGGCCGGGTGGGCCGACTTCGGCAGCGCCCCCAGCACGTTAGCGATCTTGTGAAACCAGCACCTCTGCTCCCTGGCCTGCGGAAACACCTCCCGCAGCGCCGACCAGAACCCAAGCGCGCCATCACCGATCGCCAGCACCGGCGCCCGCATACCACGCCGCTTGGCATCGCGCAGCAGATCAGCCCACGACTCGGTGGACTCGCGATAGCCGTCGGTCAGGGCGACGAGCTCTTTACGGCCGTCGGCGCGCACGCCGATCATCACCAGCAGGCACAGCTTGTGCTCCTCCAGCCGGATGTTGACGTGGATGCCATCGACCCACAAGTAGACGTAGTCGACGCCGGACAGGTCCCGGCCGGCGAACGCGCGCTGCTCGGCCTTCCACTGCTCGGTGAGCTTGGTGATCACGGCCGCGGACAGGCCCGCTGTCGAGCCGAGGAACTGTCCCAGCGCCGGCACGAAGTCTCCACTGGACAGCCCGTGGAGGTAGAGCAGCGGCAGCACCTCGTTGATGGAGGGGGTCTTGCGCGCCCAGGCGGGCAGGATCGCCGAGGAGAACCGCTTGCGCTCGCCCGTCCCCTCGTTGATGCGTTTGTCGTTGACCCGCGGAGCCTTGACCTCGATCGCGCCGGCCGCAGTGAGCATCTCGCGCGGCTGGTGGTAGCCGTTGCGCACGACCAGGCGCCGGCCCGCCTCGTCGCGCTCGTCGGCGAAGGCGGCGATATAGGTGTCCACCTCGGCCTGCAACGCGGCGGCCAGCATCTTGCGGGCGCCCTCGCGGACGATCTGATCGATCAGCGACGACGACGCGGACGTCGGGTTGCCGTCGTCAGCAGGCGGCTCGGGCACTACGGTAAGCGGCACGGGTGTGCCTTCCCGACCGACGCTGCAACGTCGGCCTTATCTCGAAACCGTCATCGGATGATCCGGGAAGGTACACCCTTCCCGGCAAATCCACAGGTTTCGATCATTCCTCAGCCGACGGACCTCTAGACACACTGCGGTCTTGCCCCGCAGTCGGCGCATCCTTCAGCCGATCGCCACATGCGCTCCCAACTACGCACGCAATGGCTTACTAATGGCCTGGCAAGCCAGCCCGCGACATGCCGCGGCATGAAGTCTGTGCCTGCTCGGTTGTGTACTCAGCACGGCAACCTTCTGCTTTGATCACGGGCATGGAACAGAAGGCGACAGCGGGCACACCGATGAGTCCGGCACATCTGGCGGTGGAGCACGGCCATCTGAGGGAACTGACCCGGCTGCTTGACGCGGGCGCCGACCCGAACGAGGTTTGGTCCAACATGACCCTGCTCTTGCATGCGATCGATGTGGAAGCGGACGGAGCAGCCCAGTCCGGAGAGCTGCTCGACGCTGCCTGCACCGCCGTACTCTTGGCCTATGGGGCCGATCCCGAGCGTCCAGGCCCCGACGGGACAGTTCCGCAACTCTTCGCCTTCCACCACGGTCATGGGCTGGCTGTCCGGTTACTTGAGGCCCACATCGCCAGCCGACAGCGGTTCCGAACCCGGGCCCACTAGGCTTCGAACCATGAGCGGGCCAGTATTGGTGATCGAGCTGGCGGAAGCGATCTCACCCACTGCGCTCCAGCGACTCCACGAGCTTCTGCTACGGTCGTCGGCACGCTTAGAAGAGAAACGCGTCGGCGAGTACGATCTTCACGTTCGCGCGGAAAGCCTGGGCATTACGGGTGCCGGCGAAGCCGACGGAGGTCGGCCGTTCCTGGTCTCCCACATGGGGCCCGGCACCGGCGACGAGGAGATCTTCGACACGGAGCATGCCGACGAAGCCGACCTGGAAGCACTCATCGGCTTCACACCCACCCATGCGGTCGACGTCATCGCGCTCTGCAACAGTCCGATCGATCACGTTGTCACAGCACTGCTCACCGCCACCATCATGGATGTCATCGGCGGCGTTGTGAACGCCGAACTCCGAGCCGATCAAATACCGATCACCGCTGCTCTTCCGGGGCTCATCGCCACGACTGATTCATGGCACGCGGCTTACGGCTCCTCGGAGTTCCTCAGAGCTTGGGCCGCAGAGCCTGGCTTCCGGCTCGTGAAGTAACCGACGCCTGCCCTGCAGCCCACATGAACGGGCCAGATGCCGTCACGCTGCACGATGGGAAGCGAATCGACGCAGGAACCCGCGGATTAAAAGATCCAGTACGAGCCGTTCCAGATCGGTCAATGCAGGTCAGTGGCTGTGTGCGGTCTTCCCTGAACGCTCCTGCACAGCATGCAACTGCAACGGAAAATGCAACTGGCGACGGCTCCCCCTTCATCGCCCAGCGCTTGGAAGAGGCCCACGGAGAAACCCTTCCGCATTCCACCTTGCAGTAGCTAAGCTACGCCCGGCGACGGGGTCGATCGCACGGTAGCGGGCGGGGCCTCGGGATGCACGGACTGAGCCGCCGCCGAACCTTATTGCCCTCAATGGAGGCAGTACATGCGCCTGATCGTGGATGGACGGCAGATATCTTCGGAGGCCGATCTCCATCGACTACTCGCGGCGCCTCTGGATTTCGGTCCCTACTACGGGAACAACCTCGCCGCTCTCTGGGACAGGCTCAGCACAGACGTGGAACGACCGGTGGAGTTGATATGGACTCATTGGGAGGAGAGTAAGGCGCACTTGGGAAGCGATCTCTTCGACAAGATTTGTCAGCTCCTTAACCGCGTCCAGGAACAAGATGCGGCCTCTAGCTTGCGGGACCGCTTCACCTTCGAACTGCGCTGCATGCATAACCCGACCGCCTGATCACTCGGCGAGCTTTCCAAGGGCGTCGGCGATGGCCCGGCCACGTTCGATCGCGGTGTGCTGGTAGATCAACGCGGCTCGCATGGACGAGTGGCCCATGCGGGTCGGGCGTCGGCGCGGTCACCGTGGCCAAGGCGTACCGCCTGCTGAAGGCGATCTTCGCCACGGCGGTGGAGGACGGGCCGGGTCCTGAAGGACCAAGATCTAGAGGGGTTGGGCACGTAACGGGCACGGAAGTTCGACAAGTGGCCGATAAACCAATCAAAGCCAGGTCGGGAATCCATCCCTGACCTGGCTTTTCGTACGTGGAGCGGGCGACGGGAATCGAACCAGCGCTGTCGGCTTGGGAATCATCTACTGACCTTGCTGCCCTGAGCTGGGAAAACAGGAGTGCAGGTCAGGGTGGGTCGAGTCCCCGTGATTCCCCGTGAATGACCGTGGTTCCCCGCCTGTTCTGGCACGCATCTGGCACGGGAAACTCGCTCGTCGTCCATCCCTTGACGGCAGTCTGGTTGCGCTGCCGCTGATAGCTGATCTTGTCGGTGGCGGAGTTTATGCTTCGCGTCCATGACCAGAGATGAGACTCCTGTCGTGCAGATCAAGCAGCTGGAGGTGGAGGTGGATTACAGCCAGGCTTATATCGTGGACGAGGGGTGTGATACGTCCGGCCAGTTCGACGACCTGCCGGGCCACCCTGTGGGAATCATCCGAGTGGAGACAGGCAAGGCCATCTTGATCGTGGGCCCTCAGTCGGGAACGGTGGAGTTCACGGTGGCTGTCGCCGATCGGGATCCGGGTGCCGACCTCGATGGCTACGAAGACATCGTCGAGATCAGCTACGAGTCCCCATCGGGCCGGCTTTCGCTGCAGGAGTGGGGAGGAGGGAGGACGCATTCTCTTCCTCCGTTGCCCGCCGGTCCCGGAGCATATCGTTTGCGATACCACATCAGAGGAATGGATGAAGAGAACTGGGTCAACCCAGGTGATCATTACTTTCTGCAGATCTGGCCTGAGCCGCCATGTTATCCTACCGTGCTCAAATCAACGAGTTCATCCTTTCAATGTTGGCTGAACCCTGAATGATCCAGGAAAACTGGCATGGAATAGAGCGACCTGCATTAGTAGCTTGGGAAGCCTTCCATGCTCATGGCCTCAACGCAGGAGAAACGCTGACCTGGGCAAATGCCGGTCGAGCGACCGTGAGTCTCCGTGATTTCCCACTGGTCACCGTCTGCGCGGGCACGCAACGGGCACGCTGAACGCTTTCACGGTGACCTGGCCAGCTGCTGTTAGTGCCTTACCCCCCTCGGGCATGCATGGTTCGCCTCGGACGTGGACAATGCGATCAGGTGTCCCGAGGGCGGCGGTACGGACTTTGCCCTCGATCAGACCCTGGCCTGTGTCTGCGAATAGGAATCTATGCGCGTAGACCTGCCCCGACCGGAGCCAGTCGTAGCGAACGACCGGACGTCTCCAGATGGCGTCAAACCAATCGGCCGTGATCGCTGCCAACTCCGCGGGAGGACCAGACCCGGTGAAGGCGAGGGGCGTGGGTTCGGCGGGGAAGGCCAGCAAATGGTTGTGGAGTCTGTCACCGTGAATCTTGGCTCCATCAAGGTAAGCACCTACCGTCATAAGGCTGAGGTGCAATCCAGGGGCCAACAGATCCGCATAGACAAGGAGCTTGCCGAAGGATGTCTCCCCCGGCTGGGGGCGATACCCGTAAGCAACATGGTCCGGAAGCAGTACCTCAGCATCGTCAGGTGTCAGCGACCACGAGGCTGCGCCTTCTTTCAGCGCATCGATGAAAGCAGCCTGGATCTCATCGAGCTCATCATCAACGTCAAGTGGAAACCATCGGTTCTCGGCCATAGGGCACTCTAGATCAGTGGCAGTGATGTCCTATACGTAGCAAACACCGTCCCCCAACCAGCCAGGGCGCGAACTTGCCTCAGTTCGGCAGCAGAGCGCAACCATGTGGTTCGGTGAGCCGTGCTGAGGAACGAAGCACGGATCGTCGATCGCCCCCAAGCCCGTACGGCGTCCAGCCATGCAGTGGCGATCGTAGGGCTGCATCTGTGCGGTGGCGCGGCAACCCCGGTCGGGGCGTTCGGTTGGTACGGCGGGGCCGGCGTGCGGTGCCCGGCCCGGTGTCCCGCCGCCGCCCGGGACCGGCCCCCAGGCCGCACGCCCGGACGGCGGGCGGAGGGCCGGGGGTACGGCGGCGCGCCGCGCCGCCGCTTGATCCTCATAAGAACAATTCGGCAGTGTGATGCGGGTGCATGAAGATCGTGAACAGGAACGGGCGCGTGTGGAGTGGCTCGCTAGCGCCGTATATGAGGCTGACTCTCCGTTGTGGTCAGTGAGAGTGGCCGCTGGACGACGCCTCGCGGAGGCCGCGCAGGAGCCTGAGGTGATCGAGGTCCTTCACCGGCTTCTGCTGGATCCCGATGACACAGGGGTCACCCAGGAGACCGCGGAAGCTCTCCTGCAGCGGGGGGACGTACAGGGTTTGCGCGTCGTGCTGGCGGCACTTGCCCGCGCGCAGAATCTCGAATCCGCTGATCATCTGGTGGCGGCAATCGCCTGTGATCCTCGCTGGATGACGGAGAGCGGTGCAGGTCAGTTTGTTGAACAGTTGCGGGAGTTGACGTCCGATGAGGATGTCGGTGTACGTAACGAGGCGCAGAATCTCTTGCTCGGCATGGGAAAGAGCGTGGAACCGAGCACCTGACGTCTGCGTGCCCGGCCGTAGGCATGTGCTTGTGCCTATGCTGATCACGGCGGCCTCGCCGTACTTCGGCGCTGTCTGTGGCCAAGTTCCGTGCGGCTCTGAGCTTGCGTCCGATGTGCGGTGGGCCGGTCGGGCGGGACCGGCCCGAAGAGGCCGCACGCCCGCCCGGTCCGGCCCGACCGCCCGCCGCCATCGGCGGCGGCTTGAAACCGTAGAGAAAGTTCTCATCCGCAACGGCGTCACATTTTTGATCTTGCTGGGCACCTGATCGTGGCATGGGCTCCGCCGGCTTCTACCTTGCTCGGCCGTGGAGTAGCGCGTGCCAGACAGCCCCGCCTTCGCGCGTGTTCATGCGGTGCGTCTCTGAGACTGTATGGGTAGCAGACTCGATGCGTCGAAGGAACGTCTGACCGCCAGCGGTGCAGAGCTCATAGACGACGTCGGCGCAGTGGCAGGTCCAAGCGAGTGTCCTGCAACGCGCCTCCCCTCGCGCAGGAAGCCACACCAACTTTCGGAAGCCTGGCTGCAGCGGGGCAACATGTGGAGCCAGGCAGTCGGTCATGGGACCGGACCGCTCGAAGTGAGAGGCAGAAGCGCCCATACGGTTCGGCCGGCCGCGTCACCGTATACGCCCCAGCGAACTGTGAAAATCTCGACCAGGTGCAAGCCTCGTCCGCCGAGATCTTCGTCCGCGGCCTCACGTAGGCGCGGCACGAAGTGGCCGCCCTCATCGAGGACGGCGACGATCAGGAGCGTGCTGCCAGCGTGGAGTGTGACGCCGAAGTGGCCGCCGGGGAATCCGCTTCGGGTATGGCGGATGGCGTTGGAGGCGAGTTCGCTGACGATCAGTTGGGCGGCGTCGATCTCCGGCCGCTCCCCCAAGTAGGTGCTGACGAATTGGCGAGCCTCGCGGACCTGGTCCCGTGTGCCGGGGAAGTTGCGACACCACTTGTGGATCTCTGTGTGGCCGTTCAGCGCTGGGGACATCGCGTTTCCTCGCGTCCGTGCAGGTCAGAGCGCTACCAATCGCTATCAATACTTAAAGTACTAGTGCTATACTCCAAGTACAAGTGACTTGATGTACTTGCGCCGCACAATAAGTACTGGTCGAGTAAAGACAGCGACGGCGGCAGCAGCCCCAGGGAGGGCCTACATGTTCGGACTAATGGTTCGATTCACCTGCAAGGACGAAGACAGCGCGGCAGCGTTCGACGCCCTCGTTGGTGAAACCATCGAGGCGATCCGCCAGCACGAACCGGGGACGATCGTGTACGCCTCACACCGGGTGGACGGCCAACCGCTCCAACGGATCTTCTACGAGCTGTACCGCGACAGGGACGCCTTCGACGCCCACGAGCAGACCGAGCACACCAAGCGTTTTCTCGCGGCCCGCGACGAGCTGCTGACCTCGGTCGAAGTCGACTGGCTGGACCTTCAGAGCGGGAAGGGCACGGCGTCGTGAGCATCGAGTATCAGCGGGCGCTCGGACGCCGCATCGCTCAGGAGCGCAAGCGGCGCGGCCTGTCGCAGGCCGAGCTGGCTCGCCTCGTGGACCGGTCGGTGGCTTGGATCTCCCAGGTGGAGCGGGGCGTACGGAAGGTCGACCGCATGTCCGTGCTGGAGAAGGTCGCCGAAACGCTGGACGTGCCACTGTCGGAGCTGGCCGCCGAAGCACCGGTGGTCGCTGCCGCCAACGAGGAGACGCCCGGTACGGCAGGGCTGCGCCTGGTGCTGTCCGGCGCCCACTCACTGCAGGCGATGTTGCACACGACCCCGGTGCCGGCTACCGACCAGCTCAGGCCCCGCGTCGATCATGCGTGGGAGCTGACGCATGCGAGCCGCTACGTCGAGTTGGCCGAGTTGCTGCGCGGGCTCGTACCGACCCTCGAGAACGCGGTCCGATCCGCCCCCACCGAGCAGCAAGCGGAACTGTTCGAACTGCTGGCCGTGAGTTATCAGGCGTGCTCGGCAGCGCTGGCCAAGCTGGGTGAGCCGGAAGCGGCGTGGATCGCTGCCGATCGGGCGATCAGCGCGGCCGAGCGGGCGGGCAACCCCCTGATGATGGCGGCCGGCGCGTTCCGGCTGGGCTTCGTCTTCCTGCAGGCGCGGTACTTCGACCAGGTGGAGGAGGCGGCGCGCACCACTGCTGAGGCACTGTGGTTCCTGACCGATCAGGGCAACGTCGAAGCGATGTCGCTGTGGGGTGGGCTGACCTTGCAGCGGGCGGTGGCCGCCGCACGGCTCAATCAGGCCGATGTCGCGTACGAGCACCTGTCGCGAGCCCGTGAGATGGCGGCGCGGGTGGGCGAAGGGCGCAACGACTACAACACCGAGTTCGGGCCGGCCAACGTCGCCCTGCATGAGGTTGCGGTGGCGGTGGAGGTCGGCGACGCCGGTCACGCACTGCGCGTCGGAGCTGCCGTGGACACGTCGTCACTGTCGGCGGAACGGCGGGCACGCCTGTTCATCGATCTGGCTCGGGCCCATACTCAGCGCCGCCAGGTGGACGAGGCCGTGGCGCAGCTCCTTGAGGCCGAGACCGTCACGCCCGAGCAGATCCGTAACCACCGGGTCGTCAGGCAGCTGGTTTCTGACCTGCTCTCGATGCAGGATCCCGCTCCCGCAGAGCTGCGGGAGCTGGCCGATCGGGTGGGCGCGTAGAAAAAGTACGCGCACACGTACTCTAAGTACTAGCGATTACTCTCTGTATCAGGTAGCGTTTGTGCTGTAGCTGTAACTCTCCGTAACCGGATGGTTGCAGCCCAGCACGAACGCTCTTCGCGTTTCAGGGGTGGATCAAGGAGGTCCGCTCACGGAAGGCGGAGAGAGGCCACACATGAAAGTGGCCTGAGCGGAGAGCCGCCCAGGCCGGATGCGTTAGCACCCTAGTTGGCGCTTCGATGCTATCGCGTCCGGGCTGACGGTACGGCCCTCCCTCGTCCTGAAACGCCTGATCAACAGGCCGACGAGAGGTCAATTCGCCATGCGTACCGTCCCCATTCCTGTGGACACCAGCAAGCTCACCATCACCTGCGTCAAGGCCCCGCGTCCGCGGGTCCTTAACAAGGACACCGGTGAGATCAAGACCGACAAGAACGGCAACACCGTCTACGAGGTCACCATCTCTGTCGAGGACGAGTTCGGCCGGATCGAACTCGTCAAGATCGGTATCACCGGAGAGCCGCCCATCAAGGCCGGAGACGCCGTCCACGCGGTCGGCCTGCTTGGCTATGTGTGGGAGATCGCCGGCCGGTGGGGCATCTCCTACCGGGCGACGGCTCTGCTCCCGCAGCAGGAGGCGGCGGCCAGTGTCTGACCAGTTCCTGTGGATGCTCGCAGCCCTGGCCGCGCTCGCGGCCGGGCTGTGGGCCTGGCGCCACTGGCACCACCGTTCCTTCTGGCTCGCCGTCGGTTACCCGATCACGGCGATCAGCGTGTGGGCGTCCTGGCGCAAGGTCGCCCTCGGCTGCGGGCTGACCAAGAAACGGCACCGGCTCTGGTTCACCACCGTTCCCGGCCTGGTCGCCTCGACCGGCGTCGTCCGGGTCAGGCGCAAATGGCAGCGCATCGCCGTGGACACCAAACCGTTCATGTGGCTGCCCCTGCCCACCCGCTACGGCTGGCGGGTCACCCTGCACACCCTGGAAGGACAGATCCCTACCGACTACGCCGAAGTCGCCGAACGACTGGCGCACTCCTGGGGCGTGCACGCCGTACGCGTCTCCTCCGACAAACCGGGCCGGGTACGGATCGCCGTCACCCTGCGCGACCCCCTGGTGAAAGTCCACGAGCTTCCGCCGTCGACGGAGCTGCTCAAGGTCACCGTTGGCCGGCTGGAGACCGGCAAGCCCTGGGACATCGACTTCAAGACGGTGCCGCACTGGATCAACGCCGGAGCAACCCAGTCCGGCAAGTCCAACCTGGCCAACGCGCTCATCGTCGGCCTCGCGCCGCAGCCGGTCGCGCTGGTCGGGTTCGACCTCAAAGGCGGGGTGGAGTTCACCCCGTACGCGCCACGACTGTCCGCCCTGGCCACCACCCGCGCCGAATGCGGCGGACTGCTGGACGACCTGGTGGCACTCATGACGGACCGGATGGGCGTGTGCCGGATGGCCGGCGCCCGCAACATCTGGCAACTCCCACCCACCCTGCGACCCGTGCCCGTCGTCGTCCTGGTCGACGAACTGGCCGAGCTGTACCTGATGGCCGACAAATCAGAAAAGGAAGAGGTCGCCAGCACCTCGACCGCGCTACTGCGGGTGGCACAGCTCGGCCGGGCGTTCGGCATCTACCTGTTCTGCTGCGGACAGCGCATCGGCTCCGACCTAGGACCCGGCGTCACCGCGCTCCGCTCCCAGTGCTCCGGGCGGATCTGCCACCGGGTCAACGATCCCGAGACCGCCACCATGACCCTCGGCGACCTCGACCCGGCCGCGCTCGACTCCGCCCGCGCCATCGCAGCCGAGACCCCCGGCGTCGCCATCGTCGCCGGCCAGGACGGCCAGTGGTACCGGGCCCGCTCCTTCTACGTCAGCGAACAGACCGCCGAACACGCGGCCAAGACCTATGCCGATCTCGCACCGTCCTGGGACGAGGTCATGGCTGAACAGCCTCAGCAAGCACCCGACTCACAAACCGCTTGATCGATGCAGACGGAGAGGAGGAGATGAGATGCGGCGCTTCGCTGGCTGGCTGTTCGACACCGGTCCGGTCCTGGTCCTGGCGGTCATCGCGGGCGCGGGCTCGTTCAGCCACATCCGTGAGACCGCCAGCCAGCACGGCCAACCCGGCTGGATGTCCTGGGCCATCGCCATCTGCATCGACCTGACCTGCGTCATGGCCGCCCGCGAACGCCAACGCGACAAGAAGACCGGCCGCACCCGACGCGGCCCCGTCTCCTGGCCCGTCCTCGTCCTCACCGGAGGCATCGCCCTGTCCCTGGCCGCCAACCTCGCCCAAGCCACACCGACCGTGTGGGGCTGGATCACCGCCGCCGTCCCGGCCGGCGCCTTCCTCATCGCGGTCTCCATGCTCGAACGCCGCACCACCGCCACCCGAACCGACTCACGACAGGACGTCCCGCAGACGTCCTCACCGTCTGAGCAGACGTCCCACGCCGTCTCTACCGAGTCCCACAGCGTCCCGCCCACCGACAGCCGTCGGCACGACACCACTACGCCCAATCCGGCACTGCTCAACTACGCCCGCCGCGTCGCCAACGAGTACCACGCCAAGCACGGCGAACCGATCACCTCAGAGGCCATACGCACCCGCCTAGGTGTGTCCGACCAACTCGCAGCTGACCTGCTCCAGACGCTGCAGCCCGCTCAAACGCAGTGAGAGGAACGCCTATGTCCACGATCAGCTACCGCTGCTGCACCTGCAACGGAACCGGCATCACCGACGACCAGACCTGCGCCGACTGCCACGGCACCGGCATCGACAACCACGGCGCATAGCCGTAGCGCCCCCCGCCTGGCCACACATCCGCCAAGACGTCCGCCAGGCCGGGGGCCATCCACACCAGCATCTGGATAGGACGGAACCCATCTTGCCCCACCTTGCCCACAGCCACGCCGTAGCCGGAATGATCCACCGGCTCAACCAACCCGACTACGACCGCTGGGCCAGCCAGATCAAACACACCGGCGGCTGCCGCCAGCCCATCCACCTCCGCGGCAAGGTCGAACACTACGACCAGGCCACCGGCAACTCCTGCACCGCTACAGCACCACCACCGAACCCAACGGCATCCTGCGCGTCCCGTGCAAGACCCGCCGCGCCACCCGCTGCCCCGCCTGCGCCGAGGTCTACCGCGCCGACACCTACCAACTCGTCCGCGCCGGCCTCGTCGGCGGCAAGGGCGTGCCCGAAACCGTCAGCTCGCACCCGTGCCTGTTCGTCACCCTCACCGCACCCTCCTTCGGGGCCGTGCACGTCCGCCGGGAGAAGAACGGCAAGGTCCTGCCCTGCCACGCCCGCCGCGACGCACACACCTGTCCGCACGGACACGTCATGTCCTGCACCGACCGGCACAGCACCGACGACCCCCGGCTCGGCGAACCGCTGTGCCCCGACTGCTACGACTACGACGGTTCGGTCCTGTTCAACGCCACCAGCTCGGAGTTGTGGCGGCGTTTCACTCTCGCGCTGCGCCGCCGCTTCGCCAGGCTCCACGGCCTCACCGTGAAGGCGCTGCACGAACAAGTCATGGTCTCCTTCGCCAAAGTCGCCGAATACCAGCGACGCGGCGTCGTCCACTTCCACGCCGTCATCCGCCTCGACGGGCCTGACGGACCTGCCTCACCGCCACCCGCGTGGGCGGACGCCGACACCTTGGCACTCGCCGTCCAACACGCCGCAGCTGTCGTCACCACGGAGGTCAAGGCGCTCAACCGAACGTTCCGCTGGGGTACGCAGCTCGACGTCCGACGCATCACCCTGGACGGCGACCTGACCGACCAGGCCGTCGCCGCCTACATCGCCAAGTACGCCACCAAGGCCGCCGAATGCGTCGGCACCCTCGATCGGCGTATTCAGCCCTTGGACAACCTCGACGCACTACCCATCCGCGACCACGCCCGCCGGCTGATCGCCGCCTGCATGCGGCTGGGCGATGATCCCGACCTGGCCGACCTCCGGCTCACCCAGTGGGCCCACATGCTCGGCTTCCGGGGCCACTTCTCGACCAAGAGCCGCCGCTACTCCACCACCCTCGGCGCCCTGCGCGCCGCCCGCGAAGAACACATGCGGGGAACCGATATCGCCACCGGTCGCTTGCTGCTCTTCGAGGAGGACACCGTCCTGGTCGTCGCCCACTGGCAGTACGCCGGACAGGGCCTGTCCCTCGGCGAACAGATGCTCGCCTCCGCCCTCACCGGTACCCCGTTCATCAATCCCGCTCGATCGGAGGCCTCGCATGAATGACCTTGTGCTCACCGTCGACGAGGCCGCCGAACGGCTCCGCGTCAGCCGGTGGACCCTCTACAACCTGATCCGCTCCAACCAACTTCGCACCTTTAAGGTCGGCCGCCGTCGCCTCATCGAGGCCGACGCCCTGGCCGAGTGCATCAAGACCCTGGCGGAGGTGGCCTAAATGACCGATACCAAACTCGGCACACCCGAGGAGGAACCAACGGGCCGGAAGCCGCGGAGGCCGCGCCGCCGCTCGAACGGCGAAGGAACGATTGTCCCCCGCAAGGACGGTCGCTATGAGGCCAAGGTCTTCGTCCCGACCACGGCAGGCACGATCAAGCGGGTCAGCGTCTACGGCAAGACCCGCGAGGAGTGCCACGCGAAGTTCATCGAACTCAAACGGCAGGCCGACCAAGGCATCCCTGTCGCAGCCGAAAGCTGGACGGTAGCCGACTACCTGACGTACTGGCTGGAACACGTGGTCAGGGTCGAGCGGCGCCCTAAGACCGTGCAGGGGTACGAAGGCGTCGTCCGTCGCTACCTCATTCCGGCTCTGGGAAAGAAGCGCCTCGACAAGCTGAACGCCGCCGAGGTCCGTCAGTTCGTGACGTCGCTCCGGTCGGGTTGCCAGTGCTGCCAGCGCGGATGGGACAAGCTCCGGAAGCCGTCCGAGTGCTGTGCCAAGAAGGACGGCGAGTGCTGCGCGTACAAGATCGAACCTCGGATGGTCCAATTCATCCACGCCGTCCTCCGGAATGCGTTGGAGAACGCCGTCCGTGAAGAGATCATCACACGCAACGTCGCGAAGCTCGTCAAGGTCTCGCCGCCCAATTACAAGGTCAATCGCGGCCTCACCGTCGCTCAGGCGAAAGCGATCATCAAGGCCTCCCGAGATCATCGCCTTGGCGCGCTCTACGTCTTGGCTGTCTGTCTCGGCCTACGGCGCGGCGAGCTGCTCGGGCTTCGCTGGCGGGACATCGATCTGGAGGCCGGCACCTTGGAGGTGATCCAGACTCTCCAGCGCGTCGACGGTCGTCTCCAGTTCGTCCGGCCCAAGACGGAGGACTCGGCTCGGACGATCCCACTCCCTTTGGTATGCCTCGACGCTCTGAAGGAACACCGCAAGCGCCAGTTCATCGAACGGTCCGATCGTTACCTGCATTGGGAGGACCATGGACTTGTCTTCCCCTCGCGCCGTGGTACACCGATGGAGCCGGACAACCTACGGCGGAGCTGGGGCGAGATCCGGAAGGCGGCCGGACTCGGACCGGTCCGTCTCCACGACCTCCGACACACCTGTGTGAGCCTCCTGCTCGACATGGGCATACCGCCTCATGTCGTGCGGGAGCTCGTCGGTCACTCGGACATTGAGGTCACCATGACGATCTACGCTCACGCCTCGCTCGATGAGAAGCGCAAGGCACTGGGCAAGCTCGGAGACGCACTGACGTAGAGGTTCTGCTGCAGCGCCTCAGGCTTACAGCCTTGAGGCGCTGCTGTCGTTCCATGGAGGCACCCATCCGTCGAGTGTTATCCGCACCTGGTGGTTGCGCTCGACATGGTCGGCGACATGACCTTCCACCTGCGCACCAAGTTGCGGCAGCTCGAAATCGCGAGGCATCCCGACCACCTCCGCCAACCCCACAGCATCAGGGACGCCGTGCATCCTGACGAAGATGCCGAACGGTTGCCGGCCGATGACCGTCGCGGTGATGCGCTTACCTACCGGGAGCATCTGGCACGTGACGGGCCAGGCCTCCTGGATCTTCTCAGCCGCCTCTGGTCCGATGTGCGGCCACACGTACTCGTCCACGCCTTGACCTCACAGATGGCTCACCGTTGGACGGGCGTACTGTCGTCAGAACAACAAAAACGCCCCGGAGCGATCTTCGCTACGGGGCATCTTGGCTGTTCAGTGCTGGTGGTCAGGGGCAGGGTCGAACTGCCGACCTTCCGCTTTTCAGGCGGACGCTCGTACCAACTGAGCTACCTGACCCAGAGCGGTCCTGACGGGACTTGAACCCGCGACCTCCACCTTGACAGGGTGGCGAGCACTCCAAACTGCTCTACAGGACCTTGCTTGGTGTTGCTGTCTTGCTGTTTGCGCTCGCTTAGCTTACCAGCTCTTCGGTGGCCTTAGACCAACCGTTTTGCGGGTGCGCCAGGCGCTCGCAGTGCCCCCAACGGGATTCGAACCCGTGCCGCCGCCTTGAAAGGGCGGTGTCCTAGGCCGCTAGACGATGGGGGCTCAGGATTCCCTGTCGCCTTCCGTCGGAGACCTCTGAAGCATAGGGGACGATCGCCCCTGATGCCAAAGTGGCGGACCTGCGGCCGGTGACCGGGTGCCAGTGATCGATCCCGTTGGCGACGGGGCGGTCGTTGGCTCTGGGGAAATCATACGTTGTGGGTCGGGCTCCACGTGACGTTGGATGTAGACCGACTGCTCCCCGAGTCCGCCGAGCGTGATGTCGTCCCATGCCTGCAGCCGTCTGGTCTCCTTGTCGAAGTACAGCACGGACGCCTGTACGGGGGTCGGCTGGGCGTGTTCGAGCGCGCGCAGGCCGGCTCCGCCGGTCGAGCCCTGGACGAGCATGCGGGTGCCGGTCGGGAACATGTTCGTCCTGCGTTCGTGGGCGTGTCCGGCGAGGATCATGGGGGCCGCGCCCGAGAAGCCCTTGCCGATCTCCCCGTCGTGCACGGCGATCACGTCCGCCTTGCCGACCTTGGGCACATAGGAGCGGCCGAAGCGGGCCAGTGCCTTCGGGTCGGAGTCGACGGTGACCGATTTGTCGGGGGTGAAGCGGGGGTCTCCGAGGCCGTAGATGGTCAGGCCGGCGACCTTCCTGGACCGGTCGTCGAGGACGATCGCGTTCTTCTGCTTCTCGACGGCCTTCTGGGTCGTCATCGAGTCGTGGTTGCCACGGACGAACACGTACGGGACCTTCAGGGTGCCGATCTCGTCCACGAACTTGTTCTCCGCCTTCGTGCCATGGTCGGAGATGTCGCCCGTGTCGACGATCAGGTCCACGGCGAACTGGTCCTTGAGCGAACGGATGACGTTCCAGGCGATGGGGTTGATGTGGATGTCGGAGACGTGCAGGACGCGGATGGTCTTGGGGTTGGCGTCGTACAGGGGCAGGTTCGAGACGGTGTCGTAGAGCTTGGAGACGTTCGTGACGAGTTTGGTGAGCTGCGACCGGTACGACTCGAACTTGCTGACGATCGACTCCGCGCTGCCCACGAGCGAGGGCGCGGCGGCGATCAGGCCCGAGTAGCGCGGCTCGACGAGCGAGTTCGGGCGGAACGTGAGAGCGGCGAGGGCTCCGGTGGCGGCCAGGGCCACGGAAGCCGCCAGAAGGCCCATCAGAGCCACTTTCGGACGCCGGAAGACCATCAGCACGGCGAGCAGCGCTCCGGCCCCGGCACAGAGCAGCGAGCGGATGACGAGGGCGCGCACGCCGTCGAGGAGGTCGTTCTCGATCACGCCGGGCAGGCGGTCGGCCAGGCGCGGGTCCTCCAGGAGGGATTTGGCACGTTCCTGGTCGATGTTCTCCAGCGTGATGCGCAGCCGCAGCGGCGCGGCATGGGTGCGGAAGGTGAGGGTGCCGAGCGGGCTGGCGTCGACGACCGTCTCGCCGCCCCAGGCCGGCCGGAGCGACATTCCGGTCTCCACCGGACCGACCTGCGTGCGTACGGTGCCGCTGAGGAAGATGCCGAGCCAGGCACCCACGGCGGCCACGAGGAGCACGGCGGCGATCCTCGCCCCACGCGCTGCCCCTCGTGATCGAATAACTGTCTTTGCCCTGTGCGCGAACTTCATACAGATTCTTGCTTACCTGACCGGCGGGGCAGAATGGCAAGTGTGATCGAGGTTTCGCGGGAGAAGTTCGAGGAACTCGTGGCCGAGGCATTGGACACGATTCCTCCGGAGCTCACGCGCGCCATGAGTAATGTCGTCGTCACCGTCGTCGATGACCCGCCGGAGCCCCACCTGCTCGGCCTGTACACCGGTGTCCCCCTCACCGAACGCGGCGACTGGTACTCAGCTGTTCTGCCCGACCGGATCGAGATCTACCGTAATCCGATATGTCAAATTTGTGCCACCGAAGCGGACGTGATCGACGAGGTCCGCATCACGGTCGTGCATGAGGTCGGGCATCACTTCGGCATCGACGACGCGCGGCTTCACGAATTGGGCTGGTAACCCTTTGCTTTTGGTTGGCTGCTTTGGGTTGCGGCCGACCCTCCGTTCGGGCACCTTAGGTGACATAGCGAGCACCCTGAGTCAGGTACAGCGGAGTCCAATGGGGGCCATGCGGGTGAGACGGCCGCCGGGACGGCATCGCCGTGCCGGACAAGAACGACAAGTCACATATCGAGAGGTCATCGCCGTCAGGGAGTTCCGGGCGCTCTGGTACGGCCAGGGCCTCTCGCTCCTCGGCGACCAGCTCGCGCAGGTGGCGCTGGCCGTGCTCGTCTACGATCGCACGGGCTCACCCCTGGCCACGGCCGCCGTCTACGCGCTGACCTACCTGCCCAGCATCGTCGGCGGGCCGCTGCTGGCCGGCCTGGCCGACCGGTTCGCGCGCCGGGGCGTCATGGTGATCTGCGACCTGCTCAGAGCCGTGCTGGTGGGCGTGATGGCGGTGCCTGGCGTGCCGTTCTGGGCGCTGTGCGCGCTCGTCTTCCTTGTGGTGCTGCTCAGCGCCCCCTTCTCGGCCGCGCGGGCGGCGCTGCTGCCGGAGGTGCTCGAAGGCGACGCGTACGTCATGGGCTCGGCCCTGCAGAACATGACCAACCAGGCCGTGCAGATGCTCGGTTTCGCGGCCGGCGGAGCGCTCATCGCCACAATGGGCCCGTACCGGGCGCTGGCCCTCGACGCGGCCACGTTCCTCGGATCGGCGCTGATCCTGGTCTCGGGCGTACGCCGCCGCCCCGCCGCCCAGCCCGACGGCGCCAAGCCGTCCATGTGGACGATGACCAAGGGCGGAGCCCGGCTGGTCTTCGGGTCGCGCAAGCTGCGCACGCTGGTGCTGTTCGCCTGGCTCTGCGGCTTCTACATCCTGCCCGAGGGCCTCGCCGCCCCCTACGCCGCCGCCCTGCACACCGGCGGCCTGCCGGTGCCCGTGATCACCGGGCTGCTGATGGCGGCCATGCCGGCCGGGACGGTCGTGGGCGCGTTCCTGTTCAGCAGGTTCGTCTCGCCGCCGAGACGGCTGCGGCTCATGGGGTGGATGGCCATGCTGAGCTGCGCGCCCCTGATCGTCACCGCGATCCGGCCGCCGCTGGCCGTGGTGCTGGTGGCGTGGGTTCTGTCCGGGATCGGTGGGGCGTACCAGCTCGCGGCCAATGCGGCCTTCGTTCAGTCCGTGCCGCCCGAACGTCGCGCGCAGGCGTTCGGCCTCGTGCAGTCGGGACTGATGGCCGTACAGGGGATCGGCATCCTGGTGGGCGGTTTCGCGGCGGAGAGACTCGGCCCCGAGCCGGTGGTCGCGCTGGCGGGGATCGCCGGGGTGATCAGCGCGGCCGTGCTCGCCATGATCTGGACCGAGTCTCGTGACAAGACCGCCCGGGTGGGTGCCCAGGCCACGGCCTGATCACTGCTGGGGCTTCTGCTCGCCGCTCCAGTCCGTGGCCGCCCGGTTGGCCTGCTGCTTGTTGATCAGGTCCTGGACGATCGAGGTGTCGTGCTCCTCGTCCGGCATGAGGAGCCAGCCGATCGCGTAGACGCCGACGCCGACGCCGCCGAACAGGGTCGCGATCGCCAGCGCGATCCGGACCAGGTTGGCATCGATCCCGACGTACTCGCCGATGCCCGCGCAGACACCCGCGATGATCCGGCCCTTGTGCGTCCGACGCAGCTTCTTGACGTTGTATTCGCTCATGGCTCAAGACTGCCCGCCGGGCCGGTGTTCGCACATCGGGATTGCCCCTGGTACAACCCTGGTAGCCCCCTAAGTACGAGGGAGAGGGACCCACCATGGACGACCTGCTGCGCCTGGACGACCGCCTCGGCCCCGATCAGCGGCTCATCCGCGACGTGGTCAGATCCTTCGTCACCGACCGCGTCCTGCCGCACGTCGGGGACTGGTTCGAGGAGGCCGTCTTCCCCGCGCGCGAGCTGGCGCCCGAACTCGGCTCGCTCGGGCTCCTCGGCATGCACCTCCAAGGGTACGGCTGCGCGGGCACGGACGCGGTGTCGTACGGCGTGGCCTGCCGCGAGCTGGAGGCCGGCGACTCGGGCCTGCGCTCCTTCGTGTCGGTCCAGGGCTCGCTGGCCATGTTCCCCATCTGGCGTTACGGCTCCGACGAGCAGAAGGACGAGTGGCTGCCCCGCATGGCCGCCGGCCAGGCCATCGGCTGCTTCGGCCTCACCGAGCCCGACCACGGCTCCGACCCGGCCGGTATGCGGACGTACGCGAAGAAGGACGGCTCCGACTGGATCCTGAACGGCTCCAAGATGTGGATCACCAACGGCTCGATCGCCGACGTCGCCGTGGTCTGGGCGCAGACCGACGAGGGCGTACGCGGCTTCGTCGTCCCCACCTCCACCCCCGGCTTCTCCGCCCCTGAGATCCACAAGAAGCTGTCCCTGAGAGCCTCCGTCACCTCCTCCCTCTACTTCGACGACGTACGCCTGCCCGCCTCCGCCGCCCTCCCCGGCGTCGTGGGCCTGCGCGGCCCGCTCTCCTGCCTCTCCGAGGCCCGTTTCGGCATCATCTGGGGCGTCGTAGGCGCCGCCCGCGCCTGTCTGGAGGCGGCCGTCGACTACTCGAAGACGCGCGTCCAGTTCGACAAGCCGATCGGGGCGTTCCAGCTGACGCAGGAGAAACTCGCCTGGATGTATGTCGGCATGACCCAGGCCGGCCTCACCGCCCTGCACCTCGGCGAACTCAAGGACGCCGGGAAGCTGGAGCCGCGGCAGATCAGCTTCGGCAAACTGGCCAACGTACGGGCCGCCCTCGACATCGCCCGCCAGGCACGCTCGATCTTGGGTGGCAACGGGATCACCCTGGAGTACCCTGTGATCAGGCACATGAACAACCTGGAGAGTGTGCTGACGTACGAAGGCACCCAGGAAGTGCACACTCTGGTGCTCGGGGAGGCGCTGACGGGGCTGGCGGCCTACCGGTGATGGAGGCGTCGCGGACGGGGCGGTAATCTCTGTACCCTTGCTGGTGCGAGGGGCGTTAGCTCAATTGGCAGAGCTGCGGACTTTTAATCCGTAGGTTCCGGGTTCGAGCCCCGGGCGCCCTACCACTCCATACCCCGTCCGACCTGCACTTTCTCGGTTAACAGCCCTCTTTTGCGAGGCGAAGATGGCCGAGTTCATGCTCGTCACATGCTCTTCGGCACGCGTTCGGCACATCGGCGGGCCCGATGGCGTAATCGAAATGAGCCGATTCGCGCCGCCGGGCGTTGGACGCCTGAGACCGGATCATCAAGCCAGACCCGAGCGACACCCAACCGAAGGGCGCGGTGGACGGGTTGCTGGGCGGGACACGCCCGGCTTGGCCACAGACCCGTCCAAGCGGTGATCAAGCCCTCTTCGGCCGAGTTCACGCGCGGTCGACGTGGCGGCTGTCCATCTTGCATGGCTCGAAGCATCGATGCATGCGCCAACCAGCAACCACTGGCGGGCTTGCAGATCCCGAGCGGTTGCTCAAACGACTTGAGTGGCCCTAAAACGGTCCCGAAAGCCGAGAGCAAAGATCAAGATCATTAGTGTCTGCGTCGGTTTCCGAAGTCGTCTGCACGAATGCGCAAAGTGGTCTGCACGCTGCAGCGGGCAGACCGTCCGATGATGTGCGGCGGTAGGTGTGCTGGTGCGGTGAGAATGATCGCTCTTATGCTGGACGGCGAGTGGCAGACGGGGCCACCTCGGTGTCCTTATCATCAGTGATGGTCGCCGTAGCAGTAGTTCACGAGCCCCTGCTGGGTTCGGTCGGAACCGAAGGACCCGAAAAGAGTGGTGCCATCGGTAGTAGCCACCGCCTGAATGGCCGCCGTGGCAGGACCGGTGATGTTCCGCATGTTCGCCCCGGTCAGGTTCGCGCCCCGCAGGTCAGCATCCTTCAGCGCCGCTCCACACAGATCTGCACCATCTAACTTGGCGTTGGCCAACTTTGCCGAGCGCAGTTGTGCGAACCTCATGTCTGCGTGCGTCAGCGTCGCGTTGGTGAGATCCGCACGGGTGAGCGTAGTCCAGCTCAGCCCGGCGCCCGTGAGCCGTGCCTTGGGAAGGTCCGCCTCCGTCATCCGGGCACCGCTCAACTGTGCGTGTGTGAGCTGCGCACCTTGCAATGCCGCGGAGGTCAGGTCCGTCCCCGCCAAGTCAGCCCCGCTCAGGTTCGCTTCGGTCAGGAGCGTTCCCGACAAGGAGGCCGTGTTAAGGTCCGCCCCGGACAGATCCGCTCCAGTCAGGTCAGCGTTGGATAGGTCGGCGAAGGACAAATCCACTCTGGACAGGTTGCCACCCGCCAGGGCAGCGCCGCTCACACGAACGCCGGCCAGGCTGATTCGGCCCTGCCGGTCGTGAGTCGTATCTCGGCGGCTCAGTACGGTCAGCGCCGCTTGGACATCGCTTGCGGGCTGTACCGGCTGCGCTGCTTCCGTGGCCGGATCGTGCTCACGAACGAACGCGGCCAGCACGTCGTAAATCGTCGAATGATCACGAGGGGAGTCCTTGGCCAGGCGTTCCAAGGCGTAGATGCCACCCAGGCGGACGTCGATCGTGCCAGAGCCAAGTTGCTCTACAGCTTTCGTATAACGATCGGTGATCTGTCCCTGTTCAGTTGTCGCCTGGCTTTGGCGTGCGGAATTCAGGGTCTGAGCGGTGTACCACAAGCCCTGGCCGGTGAACACGACGCCCCCGATCACCACCAAACCGGTCACAGCCTGGAGAAGGGTATGACGGGCGTTGTTGACTGCTTCAAGGCGCTCGTTGGCCGACAGACTGCTGCGGTCCCGATCCGTAAGCGGTCCGCGCTCCCCAGCGAGCCAGCGCGCCACCGGCCCCAGCATTAACGCCAGCAGTAACGATGTCAGCGCCGTCAGAGCGATGCCGATCAGCACCCACCGAACCCAGTCAGTTATGGGCGCATATGCCGCTGCCCATCCCGCTGCGCCGGACACCAGCGCGGCCGCTGTGCCGACCAGCCGCACCGGCCAGTGGGCCGACCGAGCGACGGGTTTCGCCTCTTCATGTGTCGGCATGGATGCGCTGCCACGGACGTGCCTGCGGGAGACGGAGGTAGTGGGAGGGACGGCGGCCCGCCGCATCATCCCCACGACCACAACACCAGCGACGAGCCCCGCAATGCCTCGCGAGATCCATTTTTTCGGCATGCGCCCATTCGACCCTTAAGCGACGCATTGCGACGGCTGAATGGGCGAGTGCAGTCCCAAGCGAGCACAGACGCTATGGCTTCTCGGGTTGGGCGCGCGCACCGCGCGCATCCCCTGGAACGTCTTCACGTGGCGGCTCTGCACGCGAAGAGCTGTTTCATAGGCGAGGACACATGAAACGCGATCAACAGCCGGACGCGTCCAGGGCGAACGCCGTTTCATAGGTCGGTGCAACAGGGAGCCGGTTGAAACGCATCTATGCAACGACCTGGCGGTGGTGTTCGACGACCCCTTCCGCAGGGAGGCCCGCGCCCGTCCAATGGTCTCCTGCGCCGTCCCGACCAACTCGCCCTGCCGGGCCGGAAAGGCAAGGTGGCCGTCCAGTACCACGCCGCCCGCTTCCGGGCTCGTGCCCGCGCTCACCAAGGCACTCACCGTAGCCACCCCACCGGTCCGTGAGCCAGGCACGGCATGGATCGACCTGCCCGCCCCATCGCGACCAGCACCCAACGGGCCGGGCACGTCCGCATCGACCACGCCCGCGCCTACACCCTCCGCCAGTCCCTGGACACTCAACTCGACGTGCTCCAGGCTCCCAGTGTCACCCACGTCTTCTCCGAGAAGATCTCCACCGCCCGAACTCGATAAGGCTGTCACCCTGGCCCGCGAGCTCCGCTCGGCGGGGGCGCGGTCACCCTCGTGGTGCCCGAGCACAACCAACTCGGCCGCAGCCTGAAGGATAGGACTGGGTGTAGGTAGGTCGCCAGGCCAATGTGGATCGGCCAGTTGGCCCGTTCACCCGCGCGGAGCCGCTTGGGCCAGCCCACTGATGCGTCGGCCAAGTGTCGACCAAGCCACGTCGGGAAAGCTCTGAGCTGCATGACTTGAGTGGGTAACGGATCCACAGTGACACCGTGCTGACCTGCCCACTCGAACTGACGGCGCATGTTCCCTCGTCTCGTCCCGACGGCACCGACCCTCTCCTGCTTCGTATCAATGTCTGCCACGGTCGGTGCGTCGTCCTCCTGGGGCAGGATGGACGACGCCCGACGGACTCCGGTAACCGCTCGGCCGGCCGCCGCCGCGTCACCGCGCCAGATCCCAACAATGACGAACAAGTTGTTCTCGCCGCTGGCGATGTACGGGTTGGGGCTTCCGGGCACTCGTGCGCGCAGACGGTAAGCCCCTTGGCGAGGGTACCCGGGCGGAAGGACACGAACGCCGTTCGCACGCCCCTTGTCTTGCAGCCCCCGCGCCGTCCCAGGGGTCCAACCAACCATTTTCGTGCTGATCGGAGGCGTCGCGATGCGTCATTTCCTGACCATGTGCCTGACCGCCACGCTGCTCGCCGTGTCCGCCGCACCTGCGTTATGCTCTGGCAGTGCGCTGGACGGACGGCGTCTCCGTGCCGAGCTGGAGCAACTCGCCCTGCGGCTGCTGCGGCAGGCCACCGTACGGATGCTGGTGATCGACGAACTCCACAACGTCCTGGCCGGGCGAGGCGATACGCGCCGCGAGTTCCTGCCGCGCTCCCTCGGCAACGAGCTGAAGATCCCGCTGGTCGGTGTCGGCACTCATGGCGGCGACGGCGGACGCCATGAGCGCCATACCGATCAGGCACTAGTGCAGCTGATGCTCGGCCCGCGACTGTGGCAGGAGCGAAAGCAGCAGGAGCACGGCCAAGGCCGTCATCCCGATGGGCAGGCGCAGCATCCGCCAGCCGAATTCCTCCAGCATCATCCCGCCGATGGCCTGCATGGTCAGCCCGCCGATGCCGGTGGCCGCGCCCCACAGCGCCACAGCGCTGCAGGTCTGTTGTTCGCCGACACCTGCCAGGAGCAACCCGAGGGCGGCCGGTCATCCATCGCCCCGGCCGAGCGCCGCAGACAGCAGGTCCTGGCCCTGTTCCGTCAAGACCCCAACCACCCTTGACCAGCCCGGGACATCGCCCGCCACCTCCGCGATGTCACCCTCAACGCCATGTACCGGCAACTGTCTCGCTGGGCCAGCAGCTGATTCATCCGCAAGATCGGGCCGGGTATCCACACTGCCCGGCCAATCTCTTCAGCACTCTTGCCAACAGCCCAAAAAGCATCAACTACCTGGCCTTGGGCGAGCTCCCATCCGCTGCTACCGGGATCGTCTGCCGTTCCGTCCCGGCCGACGGCTGACGACCGGTGCGGTGATGGTCACGGGGATGCCCGAGGGAGCCTGGGCGCCCGTGATGCGACTCAGCTCGGCCTCGCCCGAACGGACCTCGCTGGTCTGCGGGACGATACCGGCGTCGGCCATCAAGCGGGTCATGTCACGGCGCTGATTGGGCAGCACCAGGGTGACGACGCTGCCGGACTCGCCGGCGCGGGCGGTGCGGCCGCCGCGGTGCAGGTAGTCCTTGTGGTCGTTCGGCGGGTCGACGTTGACGACGAGGTCCAGGTCGTCGACGTGGATGCCGCGGGCCGCGACGTTGGTCGCTACCAGCGCCGTGACGTGGCCGCTCTTGAACTGGGCGAGGGTGCGGGTGCGCTGGGGCTGGGACTTGCCTCCGTGCAGCGCGGCGGCGTGCACTCCGCTGTTCAGCAACTGTTCGGTGAGCCGGTCCACAGCGTGCTTGGTGTCCAGGAACATGATCACCCGGCCGTCGCGAGCAGCGATCTCCACAGTGGTGGCATGCTTGTCGGCACCCTGGATGTGCAGCACGTGGTGCTCCATCGTGGTGACCGCGCCCGCCGAGGGGTCGACCGAATGGACCACCGGGTCGCTCAGATAGCGGCGGACCAGCAGATCGACGTTGCGGTCCAAAGTGGCGGAGAACAGCATCCGCTGGCCATCCGGGCGCACCTGGTCGAGCAGGTGGGTGATCTGCGGCATGAAGCCCATGTCGGCCATCTGGTCGGCCTCATCCAGCACGGTGATGGCGACCTGGTCCAGGCGGCAGTCGCCGCGCTCGATGAGATCCCTGAGCCGTCCCGGGGTCGCGATGACGACCTCGGCACCGTTGCGCAGCGCATGGGCTTGGCGGCCGATCGGCATGCCGCCGACGACCGTGGCCAGCCGCAGCTTCAGTGCTTGGGCGTACGGCGTGAGCGCATCGGTGACCTGCTGGGCCAGTTCCCGGGTGGGGACGAGGATCAGGGCAAGCGGCCGCCGCGATTGCGCCCGCTTTCCGGAGGTGCGGACGAGCAGGGCCAGGCCGAAGGCGAGTGTCTTGCCCGACCCGGTGCGCCCCCGCCCCAGGACGTCCCGGCCGGCCAGGGAGTTCGGCAGCGTGGCCGCCTGGATCGGGAACGGTTCGTTCAGGCCCAGGCCGGTGAGCACTTCCAGCAGTGCGGGCGGCATGCTCAGCTCGGCGAATGTCGCGGCTGCCGGCAGGGCCGGGGTTACGGTGACCGGCAGCGCGAAGTCTCTTTGGAGCGCGGCGGGACGCCGCCCGTTGCCGGACCGGCTGGAGGCGCCTGAACGGCCCTGAGCCGGAGAGCCGAATCGGCCGCCCCTGCTGCGGGCCGAGCTACCCGTACGGGGTGAAGAATTGCGATCGTACGCGCGAGTTGCGTGGTTCATGCAGAACCTTCCTCGATGCGGCACGTGTCAGGATTCTCGGCGCAAGGAGCGGCACAAGAAGCTGACACGAGCCGAAGAAAGACGAGTCGAACCGGCGGAAACAGCCTGGGCTCGTACCTCGAAATGGTCGGCTTTCGCCGGGAAGAACGCGGCTGTGATGCGGCGCCTTAGAACTGGAGCGGGCCTGTGCCCGAACCGGAGCCATCGGTGGTGCATCCGGTGTGCGGCGGAAGAACAGACACGCTGTGCTTCTCGGGTTGTGAGGTCATCACGGCACGATGGATGCCACAAAAACAACGCGCCGGAGACCGCGCCCTGCGGCGCGGGCTCCGGCTACGTGGTGCGCGGTGTCAGGCGGGAACGATGTTCTCGGCCTGCGGGCCCTTCTGGCCCTGCGTGATGTCGAAGGCCACCTTCTGGCCCTCGCGCAGCTCACGGTAGCCGCCGTTGGCGACGATGTTGGAGTAGTGCGCGAAGACGTCGGCGCCGCCGCCGTCCTGCTCGATGAAGCCGAAGCCCTTTTCCGCGTTGAACCACTTCACGGTGCCAGAAGCCATGTTGATCTCCTTCGTTGGGTGCAAAGCCGAAATCCGCATCGAACGGATTCCGCGTCGCCGCGATAGGACCACACACCCGGAAATGACCGGAGAACAAAAAATGCACCCGAGGCTACATACCGTCAGGTGCACACAAGTCTTTATGGGTACCACAACTGCAACTAAGCCCAATCTAGCACGTGTGTCGTCGTGCTGCGCATGCCCCCGGCCAACGCCGACATCATCCGCGCGCCATTGCCGCCTTGACCTGCACGTTCCAGGCGCAACTGCGCTGTTGCCCGCACCGCGCCACCCCGATCGGCCAGGCAATCCCCCGTCCTGCAGCTCATCAAAGAGGCGCCATTCAGGCTGGAAATGCTTCCGGTTCCGGGCCCCGCAGGTGTTCCGGTCGGCGCGGCCTGCCTGTACGGCCGAGCAGACCAACAGGTCGGCGCGGTACCCGGCGGCAGTGGGCCGCTCGCCGGTCGAGGACCAGCTAAGCGCGTAGCGCCTGCACCCGCGTTACCAGGCGGCACCGGCCAGGACGGACGGACCTTCCAGCCGGAGCAGCCCCGGCGCTGGGTTAGCGCCCCCCCGCTCGGCGTTCTTGGCGCCGGACAATATGTGCGCGCCGGCGGCCAGCCGGCGTAGCCCGCCGCCGGCGCCGCGCGGGTGATGAGGCAGGAACGAGGCGAACTCGGCGGCGGCCAGGCCGAGCATCACCAGGCAGAGCGCGATCTCCAGGGCCGTGACGGCCGCGATGCCGAAGATGATGAAGGTGATCATCGGGGTCGCTCCATGCGGAGCCGTGGCAGGGTTTCGTTGGGTTCATCGAGCCGAGTTCAGATTCGTCCCGCGCGCCGGAACCGGTAGGGCCTGCCGCCAGTCAAGATGACACCTGCCGCGCCTGTCATGATCCCCGGCCTGGCCGGGGATCACCCGGCGACCAACTGCGCAGAGCCTCTCGGCACGGTGCCCGGAGGGCCTGTCCCGCTGGGCACCGGCGGGTCGGGAAGCAGCCAGAAGATCCGATCCAGGCCGGCGCGGTGCAGCAGCTGCGCGCACCGACCCTGCACCCCGGCCAGCACCAGTCGGCCGCCGAGCTCCCGCGCCCGCCGCTCCGCGCCGATCAGCGCCCCCGCGCCTTCGACGTCGCAGAACGCCGGCTGTGACAGATCTACCGCCACCGCGGCGGTCCGGCCGACCAGGACGTGGTCCGTCTCCCGGCTGGAGCCGGCGGCCGTCGTGGTACACAGTTCACCCCGCAGGTCCATCACCGGGCACACCGCCGAATGCCACACCACGATCACCAGCTCATCTCCCCTGATCGAGCCCTCGATCTTTGCTTCCATCTTGACCCTGGTCGTGCTCGCTCATCGCCATCACCTCGCCCCCGGCCCGGCCCGCTTCTCGCGTCGGTCGTGTGGTGGGAGAGCAACTTCCTACCTGACACGCTCAAGAAAATCTGTAGTCACAACTATAGATATTCGTGCGTTGGGGAGCTACAGTTCCTTACATCGCAAGAGACGGATCCACGAGGGCAGCGCAGGACGAGCACCACGACGAACTGCCCGGACGGACGTGGACGCAGGAGTGCAGAACGAAGTGAAGGCAGAAGGTCGGATTGCTGGGGCCAACGCAGTTGAACAGGGCCCGGGTGATGGACGCGCTGCCGTTGCGCGAAGCCGACACCAGAGGTCGGGGTGTCGAGGTACGGATACATCAGAAGGGAGTGTTGAACGCCATCAGGATCGCCCGTCGCCGGCTGCAGAATGCCGCACGGGTACCGCAGCTCCACGAACAGGACGGTGGTCTACGGTCACGCTTACGCGATCCTCGCATCCCGCCCCATCGAGCGGCCAGATGCGGAACAAGTGGACCGGCCAGCAGGCCGGTCGATGGTGTTAAACCTCATTCGGGCCCCGGTGCGTCAAGGCGCCGGGGCCCCTGTCTGCATTCGGGAAGGCTGCATGGATCGAACACCTCAGGCATTGACCACCATCTCCAGGCGGGAGCAGCCCCACCCAACCAGCGCTCACCCGGCCGGTCAGTCAGCCGAGGCGGCCAGTAGCCTCGGGCAGCGCCTCGACGATGAGGACTATCCCGCCTACAGCAGGGGCCGGGCCGCCGAGATCCTCGGCGTCACCCCGGCGTTCCTGCGCAGCCTCGGGGTCGCCAAGCTGATCGAGCCGCTACGCAGCGAGGGCGGCCATCGCCGCTTCTCCCGCTACCAACTGCGCCTGGCCGCCCGTGCCCGCGAACTCGCCGATGCCGGCACCCAACTGGAGGCGGCCTGCCGCATCATTATCCTGGAAGACCAGCTCGCCGAGGCACTGCGCATCAACGAAGAACTCCGCCAGCGCCACTGACCGCTCCTGGCCCTCGGCCGCACCCGGGAGGCATCAGACCCGCAGCCCACCGCAGCCCGTGACGGCGAGGCCCGCGCGGCACCGGCCGTCGAAGCTGACCGTCCCGTCTCCCGGGAAAAACGTCCCGTGACCGAGGACCACCGTTCCGCCGAGCGCTTCACCGTCTCCATCGCCGCGCACGAGGACCACATCGCGGCGTGCGCGGCCGGCTCACGTACGACAACCCGAAGGACCCCGGCAGTCGCGACTGGCAAACACTTCCAGGATGGGGACACCCAGCATGGGTGGACGCGGATCCTGAGCGTCTCCGAGAAACTGCGCCCAGGGTCCGCTGCGACAACATACCCATGGGGGGGCCGTTGAGTATTACAAGGGCGGCTGCATCTTCTCTGCGGCCAAGCGAGTCCTGGTCCTGAACTCCTGGAACTACGACTACGGGCAGGTGGCCAGGCACATACAAACGGCGTTCACCAAGCCCAGCACCACCGTGCCGTTCAAGACTGATGGCCCGAAGCACATCCCAGGCAACCGAAATGCAGGCGAAAGGACCCCGGGAAGAGAGCCGCTCACGCGCATCCTCTCAAGCTCGTCCCGCTATTCACAGAACAGGACAGCCAAGGACAAGGTGTGCAAGGAATTTTTCAGTGACCGCCCCCTGGAGAGCAATGGAGCCCCGGAGGACGAGTGGGAAGAGTGCGATGAATATCCGTTCGCATCCACGAAGGAAGGTGGCGCTTACGACCACCCTGAGTACGGAAAGAACAACTTCTCCGTACAGGCCGTGCTGGGGCGGCACAACTCGATCGCGGGTAGCGATCTTGGCGTGTTCTTCGGTAGATACCGTGTCCTGAACGGCAACAAGTTCTGGGTCGCCGTTCGCTGACCTGCGCGGGGCGCCGCTTGAGCGGCGCCCCGCAACACCATGAGATATCAGGAGGAGACCGATGAGGGAGTCGGAGAGGCTTTGGCACCTCGCTCACAAGTACCGTATGGGCATGTCATTCCACGGCTTATGGGTGGAAGATGCAAACCTCGCCGACGTTGCGTCAAGGATCGGCGCGGACCCCGCATCGGGCGTCGAGTGCACATGGGCGGACGTCGGTGAAGGCCCGAACCCTGGCGGCAATACCGGTATCGCGTGGATGGGACGGCTCAACACCAGCTGGACACTAATCATCGTCGTCGGGGCCACACCGTTCGATCCCTGTCGGCGTTGTCGGCAGGAAATCGCCGCGCTCTGGAGTTCGCCTGGACGGTGAACGGCGTTCACGATGTCCTCCTTGCGGTTGACGGACGCTATGTCACGGCGCTCAGCGGAACACGGCCAGGAGTACGGAAAGGCACAGACCCGCACGCACTCGACCGCTACACCAGCGGCCTCCAGTTCGATGCCGAAGACTCCTCCTGGCGGAGTGATCCCGATCTCCTGCCCAACTGGCTTGAATACTCCGACTGGGCGGAAACGCTTATCGACATGTCGGACGACGACATGGTCGGCGATCCGCACGAAAGCATGCCATCGGAATTCAGGCAGCCGCTGGAACTGTCCCTCAATGGCTACAGCCCGCCAATGGCCACCTGTGTCACCTCCGCACTCGTTGTCGTGGGGCGGCTAACCGGGAGAGAACTGGACGAGGAGTGGATGAACGGGCTCCACACCCGGGTCCTCATCCCCTGACGGACTCTTGCCCTGACCTGCAGTTGAGCAGCGTGGTGTTATTCGCTGATCATGCCTGCGAGGACCGGTCGGAACGAACAGCACCTGCGGCACGCCCTGCGCGAGTACGAACACTTCTACAACCAGCACCGAGCCCACCAAGCCCTGAACCAAGCCGCCCCGCTGCGTCCCGCCCCGGACCCGATCGCGGATTCAGAGCGAATCACCGACCTAGACATCCGCAGAAGGGACCGGCTCGGCGGCGTCCTCCACGAATACTCACATGCCGCTCAACCTGCACGGATGCAATTTTCAGCAGGCGCACTGCTCGTCGCGTTCCAGCGCGCGCCGCGCCGGGACCTGCACCGACCAGCCGTGCCGTCGTAGCAGCTTGCCGACGCCCTCGATGGTGTAGCCGATATGGAACAGCTTGCCGATCAGCGTCTTGACCCGGCCCAGGGTCCAGCGCTGGTCATCGCCGAACCCGTGCGCCAGCGGGCCCCGCTTCAGCTCGGTCTCCAGCCGTGCCCACTGCGCCGGTGTCAGCTTCTCGCGTGAGACCGGCCCCTTGGAGCGCAGCGCCTCGATGCCGCCCTCCCGCCAGGACGTGCGCCATCTGGCCACCGTCCGCTCGTGGACCCGCAGCTCACGAGCGATCTGCCTGGTGCCATTCCCGTCCTCGAACCGTCCGGCCGCCTGTAACCGCAGCCGTTCCCGTCGTTCCTGCTCCGCGGGGGTGTACCCCGCCTCGTTGCCCGTACCGCATACATCGGTCGTACACCAGCAACGGCGAACCGTCACGGCTCTATGACTCTACGAATTCAACCTGTGTACCGCACCTGACTCAGCCAGTGGGCGTTCACGCGGGCCTGGCCTGCGCGATCTCCCCCAGGGCGTGGCTGCTCCTGACGAGCCTGGTGCCGAGCTCGGTCGCGTGGTGCAGCATCAGGTTGGCGTGCCTGACGCTGGCGATCAGCGCGGCCTGGCGCAGCACATGGGCGTGCTTGCTGGCGGTGGACAGGGAGACTCCGGCGTCGCGGGCCAACTCGCTGGTGCTGCACCCCGGTGCCAGTGCGATGCAGCGCAGGATGTCCGCGCGCGTCTGGCCCAGCAGCGCCACCAGCGGGTCGCCGCCCGGTGCGCCCGGGGCGTTGCGGCGAGGGACGGGATAGGCCAGTACGGGCGGCAGCCGCGGGTCGACCAGGGCGATCGGGTCCCCGCGGCAGAAGTACGACGGGATCAGCGTCAGGCCCCGGCCCCGGAGGTGGATCACGCGATTGAGCCCGGCGGGATAGTCTATCTCCAGGACGGGCGGGCGCCAGCGCACCGTGGGAGCCAGGTTGGCCAGCACGTGCTCGATGCCGCTCGTAACCAGGTGCCGTGCCATGACGGCGCGCTCCTCGGCCAGCGCGCGGTCCGCCTCGGCCCAGTGAGGGGTGAGCACGGCCCGGCAGTAGCCGATCGCGGCCCGCCCGAGCTGCCTGACGGCCTGCGCGTCGCCGCAGGCGAGGTCCTCCATGACGGCGGAGTGCAGGCCGGAGCTGCGGCGCAGCAGCTCGACCTCATCCCGGAGGCGCTGCCTGGGCGTGTCCAGGAACGCCTGGAGGCCGGACTCCTCCCCCATCTGCGCCTCGATCGGCGTGAGGAAGTCGGGGAAGTAGGGGCGGCGCGGCGCGAGCGGCAGCAGCAGGGTGTTCACCAGGGAAAGCAGCCCGCGCTCCGCCAGGCGGGGGGGCGCCCGCCGCTCCCCCAGCGGGTCCGCCAGGCCAGCCTGGCCGCGGAGCTCAGAGCCCCGGCGGGCGGCGCCCAGAACGGCCGGGCCGTACGCGAACAGCCCGGCCGCGACCAGCCCGCAGCCGATCGATCCGGCCGGTCCAGCGCCACGATCGGCGCCTTCCAGAGGCAGTCCCGCAAGCGCCGTGCCGGTGACGACGCCGCCGAGGACCGGCCGAGCGCATCACCCGACCCCAGTTCCCCCACGACGAAAGACCGATCATGATGCAGCGCACCACCGCCACCAACGTAGACCTGGACTGGCTGCTGGACGGCCTGGTCGATCGGGTCGCGGGCACGCGGCACGCGATCGTGCTGTCCGACGACGGCCTCGTGATCAGCCGGTCGCGGGGCCTCGAACGCGCCAACGCCGAACGCCTGGCCGCGATCGCCACCGGCCAGCAGAGCCTGGCTCACGGCGTCGGGCAGCTCTTCGGCGGCGGACCGGTCCACCAGGTCATCATCGAGATGGCCGATCTGTGGCTGTTCATCATCGCCGCGGGCCAGGGCTCGCACCTGGCCGTGCTCGCCTCCCAGGAGGTGGACGCCGAGCTCATGAGCGTCGCGATGCACACCCTGATCCAGCAGGTCGGGCAGAAGCTGGGCACCGACCCGCGCACGCGGCACGGCCGCGAAGCCAGGGGCCACGGATGAAACACTGGACGGACGGGTTCGCCGACGACGACGCGGACGAGCCCCTTGTCCGTCCTTACACGATCACCGGCGGCCGGACCACGTCAGAGCGGGCCGACCTGACGCTGATCACGGTGATGTCGGCGGTGCCCGACGCCGCCGCGGAGACGGGGCGCGGGCGGCGCAAGCTGCAGCCGGAGCATCGTACGATCCTGACACTGTGCGCGCGTCCCCTGGCGGTGGCGGAGATCGCCTCCGCGCTGGACCTCCCGGTGTCGGTGGCCAAGATCCTCATCGGTGACCTGATCGACTCGGGTCAGTTATGGGCCAGGCAGCCGGCGTACGCGTGGGCGGGCACCGGGCCCGACATGGCGATCCTCAAGGCAGTAAGGGATGGGCTACGTGAACTCTGACCAGGGGGACGACGCTCCCCTGGCGGTGAAGATCCTAATCGCCGGCGGGTTCGGCGTCGGGAAGACGACCATGGTCGGCGCGGTGAGCGAGGTCGCCCCGCTGCGTACGGAGGAGTACCTGACCCATGCCAGCGTCGGCGTGGACGACCTGGAGGACCTGAGCGGCAAGTCCACCACGACCGTGGCGCTCGACTTCGGCCGGATCTCCATCGGCCGCGGGCTCGTGCTCTATCTGTTCGGCACGCCGGGCCAGGAACGTTTCTGGTTCATGTGGAACGATCTCGTCAACGGCGCGCTGGGGGCGGTGGTGGTGGTCGACACCCGGCGGCTGGAGGTCAGCTTCGCCTCCATCGACTTCTTCGAGGCCCGGGGGATCCCGTTCGTCGTCGGCGTCAACTGTTTCCACGATGTCAGGGACCGGACGCCGGAGGAGATCCGGGCGGCGCTCGACCTCGATCCGCAGGTGCCGCTGCTGCTCTTCGACGCCCGCGAGCGGAGGCAGGGGCGCGATGTGCTGCTGGCTCTCATCGACCAGCTGATGGCCGCCCGGCCGCACCCCGTTCCCTGATCGCCCGACCCCGCTCGTTGGCCGGCCGGCCAACGAGCCGCTCAGGTGTGCTCAGGCGCGGCCCTGGTCGGCGCACCATTGGGTCCAGGTGGTGGCTCCCTTGCCGAGTTGCTTGTTGTAGAACGACGTCCAGGAGTTCTCGCTCGGCCCGGGCTCGGAGGGGGCTGCCCTGTAGAGCGGGTGGTTCGCCTCGACCTCGGCCCGCAGCCACGGCTCGACCTGGCTGTACGACCCCAGCGACCAGCTGCGGGCGTGGTAGGTGAGCTGGCCGCGTACGTCGCTCTCGGCCAGGCACATGAACGGCGCCCACGGGCTCGTCCGGGCCCAGCTGATCTTCGTCTTCATCGCGCCGGCCGGGACGCCTGGCCCCGTGCGGGCCGCGACCTCGCGGTCGTCGACGGAGAAGTCGAACATCTCCTGCGCCGCGTACACGCCGCCGGTCAGGCCGAACCGCTCGCCGAGCGTGGCGCCCAGGTCCGTGCGCACGGGGATGTCGCTCGTCCACACCGTCTCGTCGTGCAGTTGCTGCAGCGGCGGGCCCGCGAAGGAGGACGTGATCGGGAACGGCCCGAAGTTGACCAGGTCGTTGTTGATCGGCACGACCGGGTACGTCCTGCCGTCTATCGGGTTCTTCCACTCCCGCAGCACGCGCCGCGGATCGGCCGGGTCGGTGTAGAAGACGATCTCCCGGGAGAGCTGGTAGAGCTGGTTGGTGTCGGGGACGCGGTAGAGGCGGCGGATGTTGTATCCCTCGATGTTGAACAGCTTCTGGCCGTGGCGCATCGCGGGGTCCAGGGCGTTGCCCTCGATGTTGGCGTACACCGAGCCGGAGATCCGGAACACCATGTCCTTGCCGTCGGGGCGCCCGAACGTCTGTAAGGACAGTTTCGCGCTCTTGTCGGTCACCGTCGCGTAGACGGGCCCGGGGTGTGTGGGCCCGCCGGCTCCGTCGTGCGCGGCCACGCCCGGGATTCCGGTGCTGAGGAAGATCGCGAGGGGAGCCAGCAGCCCGGTGAAACGTCGTCTGATCACGTCCGGCCTTTCCTGCCTGAAGAGGGTTCCCGCCGGGGGATTCCCGCGGCGGAGGGAGCGAGCAGCGCAATATGTGATCATGGAAACCGAGGCGTTGTCCACCCCGGCCGTGGAGCCGGGCGGGAGGCTCAGCGCGGTTCGGCCGGGGTGTCGGTCTCCGGCGAGGTGGACGTCCGCCCTGGCTGGAGCACCGCCATGATGGCCGGGATGTGCTCGGAGTGAGCCTTGTCGAGCGCCTTGGACGTGAGGAGGAGCAGGACCGGCTGTCTACATATGTAGGCCGGCAGCCACACGGCACCGCCGATGATCAGAGCCCGCCACGGAACACTCGACAGCAGCGCCGCGCTCATCCCTCCTCCTCGATGGACAGGACTTTGTAGTGGCGGGGGTAGGCGCGGCGGTAGGCCACCATGAGGCGCTCGGTCGCCGGGACGATGCCGGAGCCGGAGATTCATCACATCGCCTCTCGGGGCGCGGGCCCGGGTATCCGGGCGCCGTCCCGCGGGGCGTCCATGGATGCCTGGGCCAGCGCCTCGCGAGCGATGCGGACGCCGTCACCGGTGAGGCGGTAGTACTTACGAGCCGGGCGCCCCGTGGTGTCGGCGGGCTGCGGCTCCCACTCGGCCGTCACCACGCCTTCGTGCATGAGTCTGGCGAGCATGGGGTAGAGCGTGCCGCTGGCGAGCCGGGCGGCTTTCATGAGGTCGTATCCGTAACGGTCTTCGGTGGGGTCCGCCAGGAAGGCCGTCAGCACCCGCGCCAGAGGCTCGGTCAGCTTCATGGCTCGAAGCTACATATGTAGGCGCGTGCGTGGAGGACACAGCTCTGTGTCCGGTCCTCGCTGACGTGATCCGCCCGGCCGGGCTATTTCGGGCCGCAGATGCCCAGGGCCCGGCCGATGGTGGCAGGGTCCTCGACGGTGTCGAGCAGGGCCATGGCGTAGTCGGCGCGCGAAAGCTGCATCGCCCCTCCGGTGGCGTCGGCCTCGAAGTCGATGTGCACGCGCCCGGCGGGCGGCTTGTCGTTGAGCATGGTGCCGCGGGCGATGCTCCAGTCGAGCAGGCTGGCCTGGAGCATGCCCTCGGCGCGGGCGAGGTCCACGTACACGGCCCGGAAGAAGAGCCAGGCCAGGGTGACGGCGAGGCGGGGGCGGGTGGCGGGCACCGAGCGGCTGCTGGTCATCACCACCCGCCGCACGCCGCTGTCCCGCATGGCGGTGATGAGGGTGCTGGCGATCCGGCTGCCGCCGACCGCGGCGATGACGGCGTCCTGTCCCTGGACGGCCGCGCGTACGGCGTCGAGGTCGTGCGCGTCTCCCCGGCGCACGTCCGCCAGGCAGGGGTGGCCGGCGAGCAGTTCGGGGCGGCGGGCGAAGGCGGTGATCTCGTGCCCGCGCTCGACGCCCTGGGTGAGGACGTGCTTGCCGGTTCTGCCGGCCGCGCCGATGACCAGGAGCTTCATGTAGTGCCTCCTTCTATATGGCAAATTGCACTATAGCGTACGGCACTCGCGAACACGAGGGAGACGGCGATCGCTATAGTGCGGGGTGCAGTAGGAAGAGGCGGGGGGAAACGTGGCGCGGCGTCCTGATCTGGTGGGCCTGACGGTGCTGGCCATGCTCTCCGTACGGAACAGCCACCCCTACGAGCTGCACCGCTTCATCGTCGACACGCACAAGGACTACGTGACGGGGCTGCCGAGGAGCCTGTACCACGCGGTGGAGAAGCTGGCGGGCGAGGAGCTCATCGCGCCCGTCGAGACCACCAGGGAGGGCCGCCGGCCTGAGCGCACGGTCTACGAGATCACCGACGAAGGCCGCCGTGAGCTGTCGACCAGGCTGCGCACGCTGTTGCAGGACCCCGGGCCGGAACGCCGTACGTTCACCGCGGCCATCTCCCTCATCGGCGTCCTGCCGGTGCCCGACGCGCTGAAGGCGCTGCGCGCCCGGGCGGCGGCGCTCGAAGGCACACTGGCCGGCCTGAACGGTCACCTCAAGGCGCTTGAGGACGAGGGCCTGCCCGAGGTCCTGGTGATCGAGCTCGACTACCAGCGGGCGCTGAGCGAGACCGAGCTGGCTTGGGTCAGGCGGCTCGTCGAACGACTGGAGCAGGGCGAGCTCACCTGGACGGGCACCGTCAACAGGGAACTGCTGGCCCACGTGCTCGACGAGTCGTGACCACGCGATCCCGGGCGGGGGTCGTGATCACGGATTCCTGGGCAGGGCCAGGGTGAGGACGGCTCCACCCCCGGGCGCGTTGGCGGCGGTGAGGGTGCCGCCGTGCAGGCGGGCGTTCTCGGCGGCGATGGCCAGGCCGAGGCCGCTGCCCTCGCTCCTGGCGCGGGCGGCGTCGCCCTTGGTGAAGCGGTCGAAGACGTGCGGCAGCAGGCCGGCGGGGATGCCGGGCCCATCGTCGGAGACGATGACGATGATTCGATCGGCGCCGGCGCTGGCGCCTGCATGGGCATTGGTATCGGCGCCAGCGCCGGCGTCGGCATCTGCGCCGGCATCGACTCCGGGCACGGCTCCGGGCACGGCTCCGGGCACGGCTCCGGGCACGACGCGGACGAGCACCGACGCATGGGCGCCCCCGTGCCGCAACGCGTTCCCGACGAGGTTGGCCAGGATGACGTCGACCCGGCGCGGGTCGAGCCGGGCCCGCAGCCCCGCGGGGACCTCGGCACGCACCCGGTCCTGCCAGTGCCGTACCGCGAGCGTCTTGACGACCAGCTCGCGCAGGTCGACCTCGTCGAGGTTCAGCACGGCCGCGCCGGCGTCGAAGCGTGACACCTCGATCAGGTCCTCGACCAGCCGGGTGAGCGACCGCGTCTCGCCTGCCACCAGTCGCAGCGCCTCGGCGGTCAGCGGGTCGAGGCGGCCGGAGCCGGCGTCGGCGTCGAGCACCCCGGTCACGGCGGCCATGGCCGCGAGCGGCGTACGCAACTCGTGCGAAACGTCGGCGGCAAACCGGCGCGCCCGCGCCTCCATGGCCCGCAGCGTGGCGGCGTCGGCCTGGAGCGTCGCCGCCATGACGTTGAACGTACGGCCGAGGTCTGCCAGCTCGTCGTCGCCCGAGACGGTGACGCGGGTGTCCAGCGCGCCGCCCGCGACCTTCTCGGCGGCCGCCCGCAACCGCCGTACCGGCCGCAACAGCCGACCTGCGGCCAGCAGTGCCGCGACGACGGAGACCAGAGCGGCGGGCAGGGCTCCCGCGCGAACGGCGGTGGCCAAGGCCTCCACGTCCCGCTGCTGGGAGGCCAGCGAGAACGAGGCGTAGACGACCAGCGGCGGCGGCTCGTGCGGGCGGACGGCGCCGGTGCTGGCGCCGGTGCCGGTGCCGGTGCCGGTGCCGGTGCCGGTGCCGGTGCCGGTGTTGCCATCGGCGGGGGTGTCGGCGGCGGTGACCGGGAGCGCCACGGCCAGCCACGGCGTCCCGTCCCGGTGGAACCGCTGCGCGAGCGCGGTCGTCGCCGTGGCGGCGCGGGCGCGTAGCGACGCGGGCAGGGGCGGCGCCTGCGGTCCCGCCGTGACGAGAGAGCCGCCGCGGTAGGACAGCGCCGTCCGCCACCCCCGCCCGGCTCCGGCGAGGTCCAATCGCACCGCCAGCGTACGCAGATCGGCCCGGGCGGGGTCGGCCGGCAGGTCGGGCGCCCTGAAGGCGAGATGACCGCGCAGCTCCCGCAGGGCGTCCGCCTGCACGCCGTCCACGATCGCGTCGCGGCCCTGGCGGAACGTGAACATGGCGCCGGTCAGCGCGCTCAGCACCGAGACCAGCAGGAACACCAGGACCAGCTGCGCCCGCAGCCCCCGGAACAGCCGCGTCACAGCGGCCCGAACCGGTAACCGAAGCCCCGGACGGTCTGCACGTAGCGGGGGCTGCGCGGATCGTCCTCGATCTTGGCCCGCAGCCGCATCACGCACGCGTCGACCAGCCGGTAGTCGCCGTGGAAGCTGTGCTCCCAGACCTGTTCGAGCAGTTGCTGGCGGCTGAAGGTCTGTTCGGGGGCGGCCGACAGGAACAGCAGCAGTTTCAGCTCGGTCGGGGCCATGGCGACCTGTTCGCCGTGCTTGAGCACACGCAGGGCGACCCGGTCCACGAGCAGGTCACCGTACTGGCCGCGCTCCGAGGTGCCGGAGTGGCCGGTGCGGCGCAGCACCGCGCGCATCCGGGCCTCGATGACCTCGGCGCTGGCCGGCTTGACCACGTAGTCGTCCGCGCCCGCCTCCAGCCCGACGACGATGTCCACGTCGTCGTCACGCGCGGACAGGATCACGATGGGCACCTGGCTGAACGCGCGGATGCGACGGCACGTCTCCAGGCCGCTCATGCCGGGCAGCATCAGGTCGAGCAGCACCACCTCGGGGGCGCTCGCGACCAGCTCGGCCAGCCCCTCCTCGCCGGTCGCCACGAGCACGGTCTCATGCCCTCTGTGCCGCAGCCCCACGCTCACGCCCCGGCGCACGGCCGGATCGTCCTCAATGACGAGCACACGAGTCACGAAGCATCTCCCTGACCAGCCGAACCAGCCATCTCTCCTGCCCGACCAGCCGGACCCACCGCCCCAACTGCCGGATCCCCTGTCCTGGCTGCCCAACCCGCCATCTCGGCTGCCCGACCCGCGGGACCTGCCAGCCCACCTGCCGGATCCGCTGACCCGCTTCCCCGCCCCGTCGGTTTGTCCGTCCCGACCCTCTGGTCGGACGGTCTGGCCGATCCGTTGCCGTCGCACTCGACCAGCCAGGGGGTGTCGCCCATGCCGGGTTCGAACACCTTGATGACCGCGTCGTCACCCACGCCGGGGACGGCTGCGGCGGTGCACACCAGCTGGCTGACGGCCACGTGCGGCAGGTCCCGTACCAGCCAGGGCAGGTGCAGCTCCACCCCGTCCCGGCGCGCGGTGGCGCGGAGCCCGCGGTCCGCCTCAGGGAGCCGCGTGTCCAGCCCGCGAGCCCGTTCCTCCGCCGTGGGGCCGGACAGCAGGGCGTCCATCGCCTGCCGCAGCCGATCCCCCGCCGCCGCCGGCCTGGACACCGGCCACGTGCCCTGCGGCGTCACGAAGTACACCCGCAGCAGGCTGCCGCTCTCGGCGGTCAGACCGCCGCGAACCGGCTGACCGGCGGGCAACGCCTCGGTGTCGGTGATCCCGCACCCGGCCGACACCGCCACCGCGATCACGACCGCGATGCCAGCGGCGATCACCCTCCTGGGCCGGGCAACTCCTCGACGGTGATGCCGGCCTGCCGCCGCCGCAGCCCCCGCGATCGCGTTTGTTCTGTTCGGCATGCCCTCTCTCCGGCTACAGCTGGTCGAGCCTGCTCACGTCAACCGTTCCCGCGCCGGGATCCGGCCGGGGCAGCGCTGCCCACACTCCCACCGCGAATGCTGCCGCGATCGCCAGCGCCGCCCATCCGCGCCGGCCGGTGGCCCAGTGGGCGCGCAGGCGTACCGGATCCTCCACGGCGGCCTTCGACACTACCGCAGCCAGCAGCGACAGCCCGGCCGCGACCGACGTCCAGGCCCAGCCGTCGAGTCCGGCCAGTGGCCTTGGCAGCAGCAGGTAGATCGGCCAGTGCCACAGGTAGAGGCCGTAGGACAGCTCCCCCAGCCGGCGCGGCACCGTGCTGCCGATCATCCGGCCGGCCAGGCCGTCCGGGGTGCGGGCGAGCAGGGCGATCAGTACGGCGGCGGCGAGGGAGTGGGCGAACATCCCGCCCTGGAACAGGCCGGGTGCCTTCTCCCCCGCGGCCAGCAGCCACGACGCCGACAGCCCGCACAGCAGCAGCGCGCAGAGCAGATCCACGAGCGGGCGCGAGAGGGCCGCCAGGGCGTTCTTGACGGGCGCGGTGGCGGCTGCGGCGCCGAGGAGCAGGGAGAAGGCGCGGGTGTCGGTGCCCTCGTACGCGCGGGTCGTGTCCACCCCCGTTCCCAGCCAGGCCATGAGCGTCACCGAGACGAGCGCGCCGGCGAGCGCGACCACGGCCACCCGCCGCTGCCCGCCGGGTCCCCGGCCGACCACCGCCACCGCCAGGGGCCAGAGCAGGTAGAACTGCCACTCGACGCCGATGCTCCACAGGTGGGCGAACAGGCGGGTGCCGGCGGCGTTCCAGTACCCGACCTGCTCGGCGATGTAGTGCCAGTTGACCAGTTGCGCGGCCACCCACGGCGTGTCCCCCAGGGCCGAGCGCAGCATGCCGGGCCCGGCGAACGCCCAGGCCAGCAGCAGCGTGGCCGGGATCACGATGGCCAGTGCGGGCAGCAGCCGGCGGGCCCTGCGCCCCCAGAATGCCACCGGATCGAGGCCGCCGCGCCGGTCGAGCTCGGCCAGCAGCAGCCCTGTGATCAGGAAGCCTGACAGGACGAAGAACAGGTCGACGCCGAGGAACCCGCCGCTGAGGTGGCCGGCGTGGAAGAGCAGGACGGCCGTGACGGCGAGACCGCGCAACCCGTCGAGCGCGCCGATGTGCGCACGCGCGGCCACGCGGCGAGCGGGCGGGGTTGGGGTCCTGGATGGGGCGGGAGTCAGGGACGAGGCCGGGGACGGGGATGTCATCAGCCGCAGCCGAGTTTGACGTAGCGTTCGTCGCCGGTCCACGAGCCGGTGGCCCAGGTGGCGGGGGCGGCAGGGGTGAATTCGGTCAGCTCTCCCAGCCGCTTGGCGAACCAGGTGGCGAAGGCGGCCGAGCCCTGCTGGCAGGAGTGGATGCCGTCCTTGGAGCGCTGTGCCCGGTCGGCGGAGTAGTCGGTCCCCCACAGCTGGGAGGCGTCCAGGTAGCGGGCGTTCTCGGTGTCGGCGGCCCTGGCGGCCATCCTGGGCGCGCTCTTGATCGCGGCCGCGTGCGGGCGGAAGAAGTCATCGATCTTGAACGGTGGCGCGGACACGAGCACGAGCCGGGCCCCGCCGTCCTCGGCCGTCTTGGCGAGCTTGCGGTAGGCGGCCAGTTGCTGGCTGCCGCTCCCCCAGTCGTAGGTGGTGATCTGGTACGCGACCACGGTCGGCCGGAACGACGTGAGGTGCTCCCGGAGCGTCTTCCAGGTGCTCTTGGCCCCCATCTTCGTCACCGGATGGTCACCGGCGACGACGTTGCCGCCGCCGTCGGACGTGGCGTTCATGAACGTCACGCCGCCGGCCTCCAGCGCCGCCTCCAGTGCCGGGGCCTGGGCGCCCGCGATGGAGTCGCCCATCCACAACACCCTGACCTCGGACGCCGCCTGCCGGTCTTCCTGTGTCTGTGCGGGCCGGCCGGCCGATCCGTCCGGCGCGCCCGCCCGCGCGCTGCAGCCGGCCAGCGGGACGGCCAGTGCGGCGATTAGTGCGAGGGTCCGCCGGACGGCCGGTGGGAGGGGCGATGAGACGGCCCGCGCGGCGGTTCCGGTCGTTCGGGGGTGGCCGTGGGCGGGCCTGGAGGTCCTGCTCGTCGAATGCATGGTCATCAAGCAATCAGAGGAACCGTGGCATCGACCGGCTTGTCATCGTTTCATCACATGATGCGAGATCGGCCATCACAGGCGCGCCGCCGTCAGCCCTCCCATCCGTACGTCTGCCGCCCGGAGACCGCCGATTGACCGCCTGCGGGAGTCGGAACAGGATCCCAAGCATGGATGTGTTCCAGCAGGCCCGCCTCGGCCCCCTCACGCTGCGCAACCGCATCATCAAGGCCGCCACGTTCGAAGGAATGGCCAGGAACGCCCTCGTCGGCGACGACCTCATCGCCTTCCACCGCGCCCACGCCGCCGGCGGCGCGGCCATGACCACCGTCGCGTACTGCGCCGTCGCCCCGGAGGGCCGTACGCAGCGCCATCAGCTCTGGATGCGGCAGGAAGCCCTGCCGGGGCTGCGGCGCCTCACCGACGCCGTGCACGCGGAGGGCGCCGCCGTCTCCGCCCAGCTCGGGCATGCCGGGCCCGTCGCGAACAGCAGGTCGACCCGGCTGCCCGCGCTGGCTCCGTCCGCTCGGGTGAATCCGCAGGCGATGGCCATGACCCGCCGGGCCACCGTCGCCGACATCGAGCGGATCACGGCCGCGCACGCCACCGCCGCCGAGCTCGCCGTACGGGCCGGGTTCGATGCCGTCGAGATCCATCTCGGGCACAACTACTTCGCCAGCTCGTTCCTCAGCCCCAGGCTCAACCGGCGCCGCGACGCCTACGGCGGCTCGCTGGCCAACCGGGCCAAGGTGGCGCTCGGTGCCGCCCGCGCCGTTCGCGACGCCGTGGGTGATCGGGTCGCCGTGCTGGCCAAGCTGAACATGGAGGACGGCGTGCGTGGCGGCCTGGGGATCGAGGAGAGCCTTGAGGTGGCGCGCCGGCTCGAACGTGACGGCAGTGTGGACGCCCTGGAGCTCACCTGCGGCAGTTCCCTGCTGAATCCGATGTACCTGTTTCGGGGCGAGGCGCCGTTGCGCGAGTTCGCGGCCACGTTCAGACAGCCCATGCGGCTGGGCGTCGAGCTGACCGGTGGCCGGTTCATCCGCGCGTACCCCTACCAGGAGGCTTATCTGCTCGACAGTGCCCGCCGGTTCAGGGCCGCGCTCAAGCTGCCGCTGATCCTGCTCGGCGGGATCAGCCAGCGCGCCACGATGGACCTGGCCATGGCGGAGGGCTTCGAGTTCGTGGCCATGGCCCGGGCGCTGCTGCGTGAGCCCGATCTGGTCAACCGGCTGCGAGCCGATCCCGCGACCCGGTCGTTGTGCGTGCACTGCAACAAGTGCATGCCGACGATCTTCACCGGCACCCGTTGTGTCCTGGCGTGAGTGGGCGAAGGGGGCCGCCCTCGGCTCGTCGGAGGGCGGCCGCTCCGTGGTCAGTCCTGGTGGTCCTCCATGAGTTGCCGTAGCCGGGTGACGATCTCGGTGTGGTCGGCGGCGGGTGGCAGGTGGTCGGCCGCGTCGGCCCACAGGTCGGTCGCCGCGCGGCCCAGCCGGGGCTCGACGCCGGTGGCCTCGGCCAGGTCGACCGCGATGCGCATGTCCTTGAGCATGAGCCGCAGGCCGAACCCGGAGTCGAACGTCCCGGGCAGCACGTAGTCCGGCCATTTGCGTTCGGTGGAGCCGCTGCGCCCGCTGGAGCCGTTGACGGCCTCCAGCATGACCGCCGGGTCGAGGCCGAAGCGCTGGCCGGCCAGCATGGCCTCGCTGGTGAGCAGCAGGTGGGTGGCGGACATGAGGTTGTTCAGCGCCTTGAGGGCGTGGCCGGCGCCGGCCGGGCCGAGGTGCAGCACCCGGCGGCCGATCGTCTCCAGGATCGGGCGAACCCGGTCGAAGTCGCCGGGGTCGCCGCCGGCCATGACGGTGAGGGTGCCGTCCACGGCGCCTTTGACGCCGCCGGAGACGGGCGCGTCCACCAGGCGTACTCCCCTGGCGGCGGCCTGCTCGGCGAGGGCGCGGGTGCTCAGCGGGCGCGAGGAGCCCATGTCGATGACGACCGTACCGGGCGCGGCCGCCTGGAGCAGGCCGTCGCCGTGCATGACGGCCTCCACGACGTCGGAGTCGGGCAGCATGAGGACGACGGCGTCGGCGCCCTGCGCGGTGGCGGCGGCATCGGCGACGACCTCGCCACCTCCGAGGGCGTCGGCGGGGATGGGGGCACGGTCGTAGGCTCTGATGCGGTAGCCGGCCATGAGGAGCCGGCGGACCATGGGCAGGCCCATGTTGCCCAGGCCGACGAAGCCGATCGTGGCGCCGGGCCCCAGCGGGGTGCCGTTCAGGGGATCGTCACCCCTTCCGCGCGCAGCTCGCCGAGCGTGCGTTCGGCGATGCGGAACGCCTCCAGCGCCGCGGGCACGCCGGCGTAGATGGCCGTCTGCAGCAGCGCCTCCTGGATCTCCGTCTCCGTGACGCCGTTGGCGACCGCGCCGCGTACGTGCACCGACAGTTCGTGCCCGCGGTTGAGCGCGGTGAGCATGGCCAGGTTGAGCAGGCTGCGGGTACGCCGGTCCAGGCCCTCCCTGGTCCAGACGGCGCCCCAGCAGTACTCGGTGACCAGTTCCTGCACGGGCCGGCTGAAGTCGCTCACCGCGGCGAGGGAGCGTTCGACGTGGGCCGCGCCGAGCACCGCCTTGCGCATGGCGAGGCCGGCCTCGAAGCGGTCGCCGTCCTGGGCCTTGCCGTCGGTGTCGGTCATGCGGACTCCTCAACGTTGTGGGCGCGGGCGTAGTCGCTCGCGGCGACCTCGTCGTGCCATCGGGTGGGGCCGATGGAGATGGCGGTGTGGGTCATCAGGGTGGTCTCGCTCGCGCCGTGCCAGTGGCGCTCGCCCGGCGGCACCCAGACGGTGTCGCCGGGCAGCAGGCGCCGGGCGGGCCCGCCCTCGGCGCAGACCCAGCCCTGGCCGGCCAGGACCTGGAGGATCTGGCCGCCGGTGTGGTGGTGCCAGTGGGTTCTGGCGCCGGGGGCGAAGGTGACGACGTTGATCGTGGTGCCGTCAGTCGTGGGCAGGACGGGGTCGGCCCAGACGGTGCCGGTGAAGGTGTCGGAGCGCGGTGAGGTGGCAGCGTCCGCGGCCCGGCCTCTGACGATCTTCAAGTCAGTCCTCCTGGCCGTCGTGGACGCGGACGCCGCCGGCGACGTCGCCGATGGCGTCGACGACGCGGTTGCTGATCTGGTCGGCGTAGCCGAGGTTGGCGGCCAGGCCGAAGCTGGCCAGCGGCCCGGCCGCGTTGAGCGAGGGGACGCCGAGCGCGCGCAGGTGGTCGACGTACAAGACGATGTCCTTGGTCATGAGGGTGGAGGTCAGGCCGCCCTCCAGATAGTCGCCCTCGACGATGCGCGGGAAGCGGTTGGCGGTGGCCCAGTTGGCGCCGCTGGAGGAGTTGAGCACGTCGAGCAGGGTGCGCGGGTCGAGCCCCGCCTTGCGCCCGGCGATCATGACCTCGCTGGTGGCGGCCAGGCTGACGGCGTTGAGGAAGTTGTTGAGCAGTTTGGCGGAGTGGCCGGTGCCGGGGCCGCCCATGTGGAAGACGCGCTGGGCGAACGTCTGGAGCACCGGCGTGATCCGTTCGACGTCCTCCCGCTCGCCGCCGGCCATGATCGTGAGGGTGCCGCGTTCGGCCGCGGCGGCGCCGCCGGAGACGCCGGCGTCGACGAGGCGGGCTCCTCGGGCGGCCAGCAGGCCGGCCAGGCGGCGGGTGGAGTCGGGGGCGGCGGTGCTCAGGTCGACGATGACCTGCCCTTTCCTGGCGCAGGCGAGCAGGCCGTCATCGCCGAGCGGCTGCGATTCCACGACCTTGCTGTCGGGCAGCGACAGCAGGATCAGCTCGGCGTCGCGGCCCACCTCGGCCACGCTCGCGGCGGGGGTCGCGCCGGCCTTCTCGGCGGCGCCGGGGGCCGGGTCGTCGCCGAGGACGGGGTGGCCGGCGGCGGTGAGGCGGCGGGCGATGCGGCCGCCCATGTTGCCCAGGCCGACGAAGCCGATCGTGAGTCGTTCTCCTTCGCGGTGATGACGCGGGCGGCCTCGTCCACGGCGGACGGGTCCCACGCGCCGGCGCCGCCGCCGGGGCGGACGGTGTTGACCCAGGCCGAGCCGCCGTCCACGGACAGCACCTCGCCGTTGATGTAGGACGCCTCGGGGCTGAGCAGGAAGGCCACCGCGGCGGCGACCTCCTGCGGCGTCCCGGTGCGCCGCTGCGGGACGGTGGTGCCGCGCCGCCTGATGTCGTCGCCGGCGCCCGGTTTGCCGGCCGCGCCGGTGAACAGCCCGGTGGGGACGAGGCCGGGGGCCACGGCGTTGACCCGCACGCCCTGCGGGCCGCCGTACATGGCGGCTCCGCGCATGACGCCGAGCACGCCGTGCTTGGACGACTCGTACGGCAGCAGGTCGTGGCTGCCGCGCAGGCTGGCGATGGAGGCGGTCAGCACGATGGCCCCGCCGCTGCCCTGCTCGGCGTACTGGCGGAAGGCGGCGCGCACGCCGAGGAAGGCCCCGCGCAGGTTGACCGCCACGACCCGGTCGAAGTCGACGACGCGGATCTCGGGCAGCCGGTCGAAGGTGCCGACGATGCCGGCGTTGAGGTGATGCAGGTCGATCCGGCCGAAGCGGGCGACGGCGGCGGACAGGTAGGCGTCGGTGTCGCCGGGGTCGGACACGTCGGCCTTGACGGCGAGCGCCGGTCCTGGCAAGCCGTCGGCGACGCGCTCGGCCCCTTCCAGCTCGACGTCGACCACGACGACCGACGCGCCTTCGCGCGACAGCAGCTCGGCGGTGGCCGCGCCGATGCCGGAGGCGGCCCCGGTGACGACGGCGACGGCGCCGTCGAATCTGCTGGTCATGATGTCCTTCCGGGTGCCGTCCGCCGGCCCTGGTAGACCAGGCCGAATGTCGGCAGGGTGCGGCACAGCAGGTAGTAGACGAAGTGGGTGCGGGGCCACTGGGTGACGTTCGCGCCCGAGGGCGAGTGGTAGTAGTTGTTGCAGCCGGCGTCCATGGCCGAGGCGTGCCCGGCGAGCTGGCGGTCGACCCAGCGCACATACCGCTCCAGGGTGCGCTCGCGGGTGTCGATCCGGGCGGCGCCGCTGCGGCGGGCCCGGCGGATGGCGCTGACGGCGATCTCGGCCTGGCGTTCGAGCTGGGCGATGATGGAGAAGCCGCCGTTGGTGTTGGGGCCGTACATGATGAAGAAGTTGGGGAAGCCGGGGACGGTCACGCCGAGGAAGGCGCGGGGGCGCTCGCCCCAGAACTCCTGGATCTCCACGCCGCGCCGGCCGGTGACGGTGAAGCCGGACAGGAAGCGGGTGGGCTGGAAGCCGGTGCTGAGGATGAGCACGTCCACCGGGTGCTCGACGCCCTGGTCGTCGACCACGCCCTTCTCGGTGACCTTGGTGACGGCGTGCGGCACCAGGTCGACGTTGGGCCGGTTGAGCGCCGGGTAGAAGCCGCTGGCGTAGATGGGGCGCTTGCAGCCCCAGGGGTAGGAGGGGGTGACGGCGGCGCGGGTGGCCGGGTCGTGGATGGCGGTCTCGATGTAGCGCAGGCACAGCTCGCGCATCCTGCGCTGTTCGCGGCCGTTGGCGTCGTAGGCCTTGAAGCGGCGCATGGAGGTGTGGAAGAGCTTGAGCCGGTAGAGGCGGCGCCAGGCGGGCAGGCGGCGGAAGCGGGCCCGCTCGGCCGGGGTGAAGGCGCGCTCGCCCTTGGGCTCGACCCAGCCGGGCTCGCGCTGGAAGACCTCCAGCCGTTCGGCCTGGGGGGCGATGGCGGGCACGATCTGCACCGCGGTGGAGCCGGTGCCGACGATGGCGACGCGCTTGCCGGTCAGCTCGGCTCCTGCGTCCCAGCGGGCGGTGTGGAACGAGACGCCGCCGAACTCCTCCAGGCCGGGCCAGGACGGGTAGCGGGGCACGTTCAGCAGCCCCACGGCGCTGATCACGAAGCGGAAGCGGTGCCGCTCGCCGTCGCCGGTGGTCACCACGTACAGGGCGGCGGCCTCGTCCCAGGCTACCGAGGCGATCTTGACACCGAACCGGAAGCGGGAGCGCAGCCCGAAGCGGTCGACCACGGCCTCGGCGTACTCCTGCAGCTCCGGCTGGGTCGCGTGGGTGCGCGGCCAGTCGTAGGGCATGAAGGAGAAGCTGTAGGCGTGTGAGGGGATGTCCACCTCGCAGCCGGGGTAGCGGTTGTCCCACCAGGTGCCGCCGGGGGCGGGCGACTGTTCGAAGATGGTGAAGTCGGTGATCCCGGCCCGCTGGAGCTTGACGGCCGCGGCGATGCCGCCGAAGCCGCCACCGATGATCGCGACCTCGCTGGGCGTTCCTCCGGGCACGCGTTGTTCCCTCGCTTCCGTTCAGGCGGTCTCGGCCGGCGGCCGGACGTCGAACACGGCCAGCTGTGTGGCCAGGTGGTTGTACCAGCCGACGATCACCGTCACCTCGAACAGGCCGGGGGCGCCGAGGGCTTTGACGGCTCGCGCGTAGGCGTCGTCGTCGAGGCCGCCGGTGCGCAGCAGGAGGCGGGTGGTGTCGAGCACGACGCGTTCGTGCTCGTCGGCGAGGCCGGGGTCAGCGCCGGTGGCCAGCGCCTCGACCTCGAGCTCCGACAGTCCCGCGGCGGCGCCGGCGAGCCGGTGGGCGTACATCTCGTACGGGCTGTCGCGGTGCTGGGCGACGCTGAGGATGATGATCTCGCGGTCGCGGGCGGACAGCGAGATCTCGAACCGTACGGCGGCGCCGAGCTGCTCGAACGCGCTGCCGATGGCGGAGTTGAGCAGCCAGGCGTTGCACGGCCCGGTCAGGGCGCCCTGCTCGTCCACGATGGGGAACGGCCGGAGCTGGGTGGCGCGCCGGCCGTTGACCAGGGCGTCGTAGATGCGCCACTGCCGGGCGTCGAGCTCGTCGGGGCCTATGGGGGCGATCCTGCTCATGCGGTGGCCTCGTCCTCGGGCATCGGGTAGTCGGCGGCGTTGAGCACCCAGCCGTCCATGCGGGAGAAGTCCGCGCGCGGCGGGGAGAAGATGTCGATCAGGTGGTTGACGCCCTGCGCGATGGCCTGGCTGGTGTGCTCGGCGGGGGGCGGGATGATGGTGAGCGACGGGCTGGCGCACTTCTCGTGCTCGTCGTCGAGCCACTGGCTCAGGTCGGTGGTCCAGGCGTAGCGCAGGTGGTGGGTGTATTCGCCGTCGATGATGAGCGAGCACTGCTCGAAGTCGTCGTGGGTGTGCGGCGACATGCGCGTGGTGTCGCGCGGCCCGGTGCGCGGGTGGGTGAAGTTCACCATGAACGAGGTGCACCTGAAGATGCGGAACGGCGGGTCGGCCAGGCCCGGCACGTCGAGGTCGTAGGTGCGCAGTTGGAATCCGCCGACCGGGTCCGGCCAGTTGACCAGGGGGGCGACGCCGGGGCGGGGCTCGGTGTAGGCGTCCTCGTTGGCGGCCGGGCCGGGGGCGACGCCGGAGCGGGCGGTGAAGATGGTGACGACCCGGCCGGTGCCGGTCAGGCGCACGTCGGCGGCGCCCGGCGGGATGAAGGTCAGGGTCTGCCCGCCGATCTCGGTGGCCTCGCCCTCGATGGTGATGATGGCTGAGGTGCCGGGGTCGGGCATGAGGACGGCGCATTCGTCGGCGTGCGTGGCCGGCACGGTGAAGCCGGTCGGGGTGACGAGGTCGGTGTAGCCGATGATCAGGTGCTGGCTGCGGCCGTACCAGGTGCGGGTGTCGCCGTCGGTGGTGGCGGGCGGCAGTTCGTACCACTTGACGTGGCTCGCGGGCGTGGGCGCGCCGGCCGGCTTCCGCGCGGTCGCCGTCGGCAGTGCCGAGCGGGCGTCGGTCGGGTCGTAGGGCATTGCTGGTCCTCTCGTGGGGGCAGTGCGTACGCCAAGAGGGGCGCGTACGCCAGAGGGGCGCGTACGCCAGAGGGGCGCGTGCGCCAGGGAGGAACGCGTCGGGGAGGGGCCGCGGCCGTCAGAGGCGGGGCAGGGAGCCGGCGGCGCGGCGGAGCTCGGCGGCGGCGGAGCCGAAGATGCCCGCGTCGTTGCCGATCATGACGTAGGAGAAGCCGCGTTCGGCGGCCTGGCGGGCGGCGGCGGCGTCGCGGCAGGCGGTGCCGAGCGGGATGTTCCTGGCGCGGGCGGCCTTGAGCAGGTTCTCGCTGTGCCGCTGCAGGAGCGGGTCGTTCGCGGTGAGCCCGGTGGACATGGTCAGGTCGCCCATGCCGAGGAAGGCGGCGTTCAGTCCTGGGGTGTCGAGGATCTCCTCGGCCTGCTCCAGCGCGCTGAGGTCTTCGAGCTGCGGGATGCGCAGGGTCTCCTCGTCGCCGCGCCGGACGTAGTCGGCGGTGGCGTCGAGCCCCCAGGTGCCGGCGCGGGAGGTGGTGCCGAGGCCCCGGCCGCCGCGCGGGGGGAAGAGCATGCCGGACATCGCGCGCTGGGCGTCGGCCGGGCCGGTCACGTGCGGGACGAGGATGCCGTCGGCTCCCGCGTCGAGGACGCGCTGCAAGTGGCTGCCGCCCGCGTCGGGAACGCGGACGAGGGCGTGCATCCCGAGTCCCTGGGCGACGACGATCGCGCGGTAGGTCGACTCCAGGGTCATGGGGCTGTGCTCCATGTCGGCGACCACGAAGTCGAAGCCGGCCCGGGCCAGGAGCTCGACGGTCTCCAACGCGGGGATCTTGACCCAGGTGCCGACGAGGCACGTGTCGGTGTCGCGTAGCCGTTGGAGCATACGCATGGATCCTCCTGTCCCTTATTTCGGGATGTGAGTTCTGTTAAGCGGGATGAGGTGACGGTAGGCTTTCGGGTGCTGTGCGTCAAGAGTCCGGTTCTGAACACGGACCTTTCTCGTAGTCGAAATACCCTTGAAACCTTGACGGCCCCGGTAGGGCGTGTTCTACAGTCCGGCGTACCGGATGCGTGAACGCAAGCTCCGCAATGCGGGACGCGCCAGATCCGGACTACAGGCGGGAGGACCGCACGTGACCACCCACACCCCCGAGATCCCCAGCGGCGACCTTCAGGTCGTCGCTCGCGTCGTCCAGTTGCTGCGGCTGCTGGGCGAGGCGGGGACCATCGACCTGGTGTCGGCCGCGCAGGAGCTCGGAGTGGGCAAATCCACCGCGCACCGTTACCTGGCCTCGATGGAGAACCACGGCCTGCTCCAGCGCCGTGACCGCAACCGCTACGAGTTCGGGCCGCTGCTGGCCGAGCTCGGCACGATGGCGCTGTCGCGGCTGGGGGTCGTCAACGTGGCCCGCCCGATCATGGAGCAGATCAGCCTGCGCGTCCGGCACACCGTCGTCCTGACGATCTGGAACGGCCGCCAGGCGGTCGTGGCCCAGGTCCACGAGGACAGCAGCCGCACGGCCCACGTCTCGATAAGGGCCGGCAGCACCTTGAGGCGGGGAACGGCGCAGGACTGCGTGTTCCGCGCCTTCCACGACCAGTCCTTCTACCACTTCCGCAAGGAGGCGGTGGACCTCGCGCTGGAGGCCGACGGGCTGGAGGAGGTCCGCAGGACCGGCGTCGCCATCCGCTCCAGCGCCTCAGAAGGCGTGCGCGCCGTGGCCGTCCCCGTCAGGGACGCGGCCGACCGCGTCGTGGCCGCCATCGCGGTGCTCGGCGTGACCCAGCTCGTTCCCGAGGAGGACGACAGCGACGTGGTGATGACCCTGCGCGAGGGCGCGCAGGCCATCAACCAGGCATTACGCGCCTCGTTCGAGCGCGCGGGAGAGTGATCGACCGCTCTCCGCACCCCGACCGGCCTTGGCCCGGCGGCGGTGATGACGGGGGTGGAACCGGGAGCCGCGACATCCCCCAGCCGTCACGGCTCTCCCCTCAAGAAAGGCAAATCACATGAGGCACAGATATCTTCGCTCCCTGCTCGCCGCCGCCACGCTCGTGACCGCCACGGCGGCCTGCGGCTCCGGCGCCGACTCCACGGCCAGCGCGTCCAAGACCCTCACCTGGGCCAGTACGGGCGGCCAGTTCCAGGAGGACGAGAAGAAGGCCCTTCAGGAGCCGTTCACGGCCAAGACGGGCACCACGTTCGCCAACGTCAGCCCCGCCGACGCCGCCCAGGTCAAGGCCATGGTCGCGGCCGGGCGGACCACGTGGGACCTGGCCAACATGAGCTGGATCTACGCCGGCGCCTACTGCGGGCAGCAGTACGAGAAGCTGGACGACCCGGCGCTGGACCGCAGCAAGTTCCCGCCCGGCACGACCCACGACTGCTTCGTGCCGACCTACCGTTACGCCAACGTCTTCAGCTACAACGCCGACGTCTACAAGGGCGACCAGCCCACCAAGATCGCCGACTTCTTCGACGTCAAGCGCTTCCCCGGCAAGCGCATCGTCCAGGACTATCCCAAGTCCGGCCTGCTGGAGGCCGCCCTCGTGGCCGACGGCGTGGCACCCGACAAGGTCTACCCCCTCGACCTGGAGCGGGCGCTGCGCAAGCTCGACACCATCAAGTCGTCCCTGGTGTTCGCGCCCAGCTACGGCGCGGTCCAGCAGATGATGGTGGACCGCCAGGGCTCGATGGTCCTCACCGTCACGGCCCGCACCATCGTCACCTCCCAGAGCGGCGCCAACCTCAAGCCGGTCTGGGACTTCACCACCACCGACATCGGCGCCCTGGTCATCCCCAAGGGCTCGCCCAACAAGGCGCTGGCGCAAAAAGCGCTGACCTTCATCACCGAGCCGGCCCAGGCCGAGGCGTACGCCAAGCTGACCGGCACCGCGCCCGCCCGCGCCGACGTCGACATTAACAAGATCGGCTACAGCGACGTGCAGAAGACGTTCAACGCCTTCCTGCCCGACCGCGGCACCCTGCTGGAGCAGGACAAGCCGTGGTGGATCAAGAACACCGACATGGTCACCAAGCGCTGGACGAGCTGGAAGGTCAGCTAGGAAACCGTCATGCCGGCTCAAACCGCACCATCTTCGGCCGCACCCCCTCCGGCCGCGCAGCCCGCGGTCGCCGCTGGGCGAGCTCCTGCCCGCCCACA